>NZ_JABXEP010000007.1:0-115282 GCF_013372605.1 Myxococcus sp. AM009 | reverse complement strand
GAGGTGGGCAGGGGGCCGTTGGAGGGCCTCCGGCCGGCCGGTGGGTAGGCACCGACTCGACGCGACCGTCACAGTGATGTAGGGTATTTGGCGCCGTGATGACTTCCAATACCCAGGAACTCCGGGCTCGGCTCGACCAGCTCCAAGCCAGCCTTTCCACCCGCGAGAGCACGACGCGCTTCGCCCGAGCGGGGGTGGCCACCGTCATTGCCCTCCTGGTGGGTGGGGCGTCGGGCAAGCTCTTCTACGACTCTCTTCGCACGCCGCTGCTGGCGTGGGCGGCGGCCCTGGTGTCCGTGTCGTTGCTCGTCTACGCCTTCATCAGCTACCGCTCGGGTCGGAAGGTCCTGGTGGACGAGCTGAAGCAATACGAGTCGATGCTGGCCCTGCGCAGCGAGCTGCGGCTGGACGACCCCTCGGCGTTGCTGCCCCGGTGAGCGCCGCACGGAAGAAGGCCGCCGCGCGCCGTCCCGGGCGCTTCATCGTCCTGGAGGGGCTGGATGGGGCTGGCACCACCACGCAGGTGGAGCGGCTCGCCGCGGCCCTGCGCGCGGAGGGGCACGCGGTATTGACGACGCGGGAGCCGTCTGACGGCCCCGTGGGGACGCTGATTCGCCAGGCGCTCACGGGCCGGCTGGGACTGCCCGGTGGGGCGGGCCCGCTGGCGCCGGAGACGCTGGCGTTGTTGTTCGCCGCGGACCGGACGGACCACCTGACGGCCCGGGTGCTGCCGGCGCTGGCGGCGGGGCAGCTCGTCCTGTGTGACCGGTATGTCCT
Organism: Myxococcus sp. AM009; assembly: GCF_013372605.1. Taxonomy (NCBI): domain Bacteria; kingdom Pseudomonadati; phylum Myxococcota; class Myxococcia; order Myxococcales; family Myxococcaceae; genus Myxococcus; species Myxococcus sp. AM009. The sequence goes on along the minus strand of NZ_JABXEP010000007.1, from coordinate 114,505 downwards.
GTCGTCGCTGGCCTACCAGGGCGCGTCGCTGCCCATGGAGTGGGTGGAGGCGGTGAATGCCTGCGCGGTGTCCCCGGACCTGACGCTGTTCGTCGGCGTGGCGCCGGAGGTGGCGGCACGGCGCCGCAAGGCGCGCGGTGGGGCGGCGGAGCTGTTCGAGGCGGACGAGGCGCAGCGGCGGATCGCCAGGCAGTACGTGGCCGCCATCCGCCTCCGGGAGCAGCACGAGCGCATCGTCCACATCGACGGCGAGCAGGGCATCGAGGCCGTGACGACCGCGTCGCTGGTGGAGATTCGCAAGCTGCTGGCCCGCAAGCGCTGAACCGGGCTGGGCTGGTTCCTCCCTGCGACGCCAGCCCCCGCGTTCAGCTGTCCTGCTTCAGGTCCACGTGAAGTTCGGCCCGTCGCTGGCGACCTCTGGCATGGCTCTCCCCATGTCGAGCCCCGGATCCAGGTGGTGGAAGAGCGGGAGCAAGGCATAGGCGGCGCCGCCGTAGTGCGCTCCGTACGTCGCCAAATGGTTGAGGTTGTAGTTCGCCGCCACCTCGATGGTCGTGGGGTGGACAGCGTATCCCGGGTTGTAGTGGTTGAGCAGGTCCGTCAGCGCACCCTGCGCGACGTGAGGGGAGTCGACGAAGGCGGCGATCTCCCCGTCGTACTGCATGCTGCGGAAGGACCAGTTGGCGGTGCCACACACCAGCCAGCGGTCATCGAAGACCGCGACCTTGGAGTGCACATAGACGTTACCCGCGCCAGCCGGGTTGAAGCAGGAGTAGAAGTGGAGATCCCCATCCACCGCGGTGATTTTGTGAAGGGGCACCGTCGTGGTGGGGTCGGCCAGGGTCGGCTTGAACTCGATGCAATCTCGTTCGAGCCACCGGTTCCTCAGTCCGGGGGTCGGACTGTTGGTATTGAAGCTGTCCACGACGTTCCAGGTGGCACACGTCGTGCGGTCGATTTGCCGGGCCGTGCCCGTGTCATCAAGGTAGCTGACGATGCGGCAGTAGGGCGTCCCATCGGGCCTCCGGAAGCGCAGCACCATGTGCAGCCAGGCACGGCGAGTCATGTAGGCCATGGAGCCGCCCTGCATGGGCACGACGATGGCGACCCTCAGCTCGTGACCCGCGAGTCTTCGCGCCTCATGGCGTCGATAGACGGCCTGGACCAGGTCGGGGTCCGCGAAGTGGTAGTTCTCGAAGTAGAGGTAGTCGTCCGCCGCGTTGATTCGCTCGATGACCGCGTCTCGGATGTGGCGGTAGCGGGTCGACCCCACGGAGCGCGTGAGCGCGATGCTCACGCTGCGGTTGTCAGGGTGGCGAGTCTGCCGGGTGGTGTTCTCGTGGATGCTGACGGCCTGCTGCTTCACGGTCGTGCTGGACCAGTAGGCGTAGTTGCGCGCCACGACGTCGCCGCCGCTCCCAAAGGCGTTCCATACCCATTGCGTGGCCACGTCGTTGGTCCTTCTCCAGCGCCGCATCCACTCCGCTTCGACGTCATCGGTCACCGGGCCTCGGAGGCGCACGGCGGTGTCGTGCCAGGTCTGGTCCCCGTGGTGGTCGTGGGGCGCGAAGTAGTGGTTGGAGAGGTTGAGCCCGCCGACCAGGGCCGTGCGCTGCCCCGCGATGGAGACAATCGCGATTTTCTGATGGTTCGCCGCGCCGACGAGGTCCCCCTCGTAGTGCTCCAGGTACATTCGCGCGCGTCCCACCTCGGGGCCCGTGGCGATGGCGTCGGTGTCGATGCGTCGGATGGCTTCGGCGAAGGACTCGTTCGCCTTCGCGACGTCGTCCGCCATGCCGTTGAACTGCCGCTCATGCTTCGGCGCATGCCAGGCGATGACGTCGACGTCGTGGCCCGCCCGCACGATTTTTTCGATGTAGGTCAGCAGGCGGTGAGGGGGCTGCTCGAAGCAGGTCGCGTCGCCCACCGTCACCGAGGGCTCAATCATCCAGAAGGCCAGACGGACATACGTGTTCGGGTCCGGCGGCGCCTGCCGGACCTGCTCCAGCAGCAACCGGAGCTCGTGGAAGTACGCCTCCCCATCCAGGATGAACACCACCTCGTTGTCGCCCGTCTCGGCGGGCGTGGTCACGTAGGTGAAGGCGTTGTTCAAGTTCGCACGATGGGGCTCGTCGGGGTTCTGCACGGAGAGGTCGACCGCGCCCGCTGCGTGTCCCGGAAGCCGGACCTCCAGGTGCTGGGCATCGACGAACCTCACTCCAGTGAGCTCGGTGCCGCCCAGGAAGACCCGCGCGCCCTCGGTGAAGTTCTGCCCGGTGAGCGTGACCCACCGGCCACCGACAGGGCCTCGCGCCGGAGCCACCGAGATGAGCCGCGCCGCGTCCCGGTAGGTGTAGAGCCCGGCACCGATGACCGCCGCGGCGCCTGGGTTCGTGACACCGACATTCGAGGCGACCCGCACCCCACCCATGGGAGGAGGGGGCCCCAAAGGGGTCCTCGCGGTGATGGTGTTCGGCGACACCACCCGGACGTGGGTCGCGGGTTGCCCCTCGACCGTGACGGTCGCGCCTTCCTGGAAGTGGTCGCCCGTGAGGGTGAAGGGGGTTCCTCCATCGAGCGGGCCCTGGCGGGGCTCGACAGCGCGGACGACCGCGAGCCCCTGGTAGACGAAGCCACCGGCGACCTGGTTCACCGCCCCGTTGTGGCGCACGGCGATGTCGACCGGCCCGACACCGGCGCCCACGGGCGTGGTGGCCGCCAGCTCCTGCGCTGAGCGGCGGACGAGCGCCGCGGCGGCGAGCCCTCCAAACTCCACCGTCGTCCCATCCGCGAAAGGGCCGCCGCGGAGGACCACCACGGTCCCTCCCGCGAGCGGGCCGACGGCGGGCTCGATGGCGGTGATGGGCGAATAGGCGAACCCGTTCGCGAGGGTGAGCGCGCCCCCGGGGTTGTGCACCTCCAGGTCCACCGTCCCCTCGACGTGCGCGGGGGTGGTGGCGGCGAGCTCGTTGGCCGAGCGCCAGACCACCCCCGTCGCGGGGACTCCCCCAAGGGTGACGGTCGCTGCCGGGTCGAAGCCGCTCCCTCGGATGACAAGGGCCGTTCCTCCCGCGACAGGGCCCCGGCTCGGCTCCACGGCGCTGACGTCCGAGTAGGTGAAGGCGTTGGCGAGCGTGACCCAGGCGCCGCCCGCATTCTGGACTTCGACATCCACCATCCCCGCCGCGTGCGCGGGCGCGGTGGCAGTGAGGGTGCTCGCGGAGACCCTGACGACATTCGTGGCCGCGACCCCTCCGATGCGGACGTTCACCTCCGCGGCGAAGTGGTCGCCCGTGAGCGTGACGGCTGTTCCACCGGCCGTCCCGCCTCGCGGGGGTTGAACCCCAGCGGTCACCGGGGCGCCAATGGACTTGAAGCGCCGGCGCAAGGTCACCGCGGCTTCGCCCGGGTTCTGGACGACGACATCATGCTCGCCCGCTGGAAGGGCGGGGGCCGTCGCGGTGAGCGTGTTCGCGTCGCCCCAGACGGTGGGCAGGGCGTTGACTCCGCCGATGGTCACGACGGCGCCGTTGGCGAACCGCTGGCCTTGTACCGTCACGACCGTGCCACCGGCCGCCGGTCCCAGCACGGGCGTGATGGCGGTCAGCGCCGCGCCGACGTACGTCAGTCCCCCCGCCAGCGTGCCAACGGGTGCGGCCCCGACGGTGACGACCACGTCCGCGGCCCCGGCGGCACGCGCGGGCGTGCGCGCGGTGATTTGCGTCTCGGACTGAACGACGACGTGGGTCGCGGGTGCGCCTCCGATGGTGACGGTCGCACCCGCGCCGAAGTACTGCCCCTGGAGGGTGATGTCCGTCCCACCTGCCAGCGGCACCTCGCGCGGACTGACCCCGGTGGTCGCCGGGCCACTGTAATGAAAGCCATTGCCGCAGCGCCCCCCAGCGGTGCGCGCCGCGCTGGTCCAGACGTCCACGGGTACCGCACCCACGGGGTTGGCAGGTGTCTGACAGGTCAGCTCGGTGTTGGAGATGATGTTGACGGCGGCCGCGGCAGCGCCGTTGAAGTCAACCACCATGCCGGCGATGAAGCCCCGGCCGGTGACGGTCACCTGGGTGGCGCCCGCGCTGGTCCCCGCGTCGGGACTGCACTTGCTCACGACCGCGTAGTATTCGAAGAGGGTGCCCCATGAGGCCGACGTGCCGTCGGGGTTCGTCGCCGTGACGGTGACCTGTCCTGCCCGCTCCCGCTTGGGCGTGCGCACCCTTATCTGGGTGGGCGGCGTGACCTGGACGACCGTGGCGCTGGTGCCCCCAAAGGTGACCGTGGCCCCCGCCTGGATTTGCGTTCCGGTGAGGAGGACCTCCTCACCTCCGTCCACGGAGCAGCGGTCAACGCTGAGATGGGTGATGGTGATGGGCACGCTGGTTCCCTCGGGCCATGCGTGCACGGCCCATGCTTGCCGCGCCGTTGCTAGGCGAGGTGTTTTTCTTCGATGGCCGCGCGGGTGCTTGCGTCCGGCTCGCCGGTCACCGTGAGCTTTTCATCCCGCTGAAAGTCCTGCAGCGCGCGGCGAGTCAAGGCGCCCAGCTTCCCCTCATCCTTGTCGCAGGGATAGCCCAGGTTGGTCAGGCGCCCCTGCACTCCAGAGAGGGTGTCGAGCGGGTCGAGGTGGGCCGCGCGGAAGACGAACGTCTCCCGTTCGAGCCCCTGGCCCAGGGTGACCCGGACCTCGGTGGTGGTCGCTGAAACGGACTCACGCACGAAGCCGTCTCCGTCCGTCTTCCCCGTGCGCTCCTCGGTGCCATTCGGGCCGTCAATGGCTATCAGATAGGACTCTCCGCCTCGGGGCCGGTCCTGCCGGTCCAGGAAGCGGATGCGCAGCTCCTCGGCCGCATCCTTGCGGCGGATGCGATAGGCGTTCGCGGGCGCCACGTCCCGCAGCGCGAGCCGGCGCGGAGGGAGGATGACGGTGTCCCCTGGCAGGAGGATGTTCTTGTTCTTCCGCCGGCGCTTGAGGTCGCGGTTGTCCGGCAGGTCCCAGACGGTGTCCGCGTGGAGTCCATGCTGGTGGGCGAGCGTCGAAAGGCACTCGCCTTGCTGGATGACGTGGGCGGTGGGGCCCGTCCGCGCCACGGGGCGCGGCGCCGTCCAGCCTGCTTCGTCGCGGCAGGCGGCCCGCTCCGCTGGCAGGGGCGCACTGCCGATGAGCTCCCAGCGGTCCTGGTCCAAGTCGGGGAGCCCGAGCTGATACGTCCCCGGAGCGAGGCCCTGGAAGCGCAGCGTCCCCGCCGCATCGGTCCTGGCGGACAGGGCTTCGGTGGGGCTCTTGCGCAGCTCGATGAGGATGTCGTCGAGCGGCTTCCCCTCCATGTCGACGACCGTGGCCTCCAGCGTCTGCAGCGCCGCTTTCATGCAGGGCAGGATGACGTCGCCCCCGGCGGAGCTGGACGTGGCGGCGGCCTTCGCGGCCTTCAGTTGGGTGAGCTTCGCCGCGCTCGAATCCTGGGGGCTGGGAGGGGTCTGTCTCGGGCCACAGTTGCTGAAGTATGCCCGCTCCGGGTCGAAGACCGCCGAGGGCTTGAAGACGATGTCATGCGCCATGGGAGTTCCCTCCGCCGCGTTACGCGTCGATGCCGAATTCCGCGCGTGCCTTCGCGTTGCGCGCGGACGTCTCCAGCCGCCGCTGGAAGCGGGTCTCGACCCTGTTCATCCGCTCATCGGGTTCAAAGGTCGTGTCGGAGAGGGCCTCCGCCACCCAGGGCTCGTCCAGGTCGAAAGCCCAGCCAAAGAGGGCCGCGAGCCCGACGAAGCGCGTCTGCAGCTCGCCACTGGCGAGCCCGTAACCGCGGGCGCGCGTCAGCCCCTTCCGGAGCTCCTGTCGTAGCGAGTCCCCGGGGACGTCCTTGACCTCATCCGGGAAGTGGGTGTGCAGGTGCATCACCAGCTCTTCGATGAAGTTCGTCTCCCTGACGTCGCGCAGTGCTTCGACCTGTGCGTCACGGATGCGCACTTCACTCTCCCGGCGTTGCGTGGATTGAACGCTAACGGACAGTGAAGGCGAGTTCAAGCACGGCACGGGTTGACTGCCTTCGAGACCACCGGCGCCAGCGTCCAAGGCCCGTGGCGCGCGGGTGCGCTGTGAAGGGCTTGCGTCAAGTCACCGCGTGGCGGCGACTCCACAGGGCGTGCTCCTGCTCGATGAGCTGCACGGCGCGCGTGGTTCCGTCTTCCTCGCGGATGTGTTCGCCCAGCGCCGCTGCTTGAGCCCGCACCGTTGGGGACAGCGCCGTGCGGATGGCCTCCGCCAGACGTTCGGCCGTGAGCGCCTTCTGGGGCACCGGCGAGGGCCCGACGCCCGCGCGCTGGACGATGTGCCCCCAGAACGGTTGGTCGCCAAGGAAGGGGCAGATGACAGTGGGCCTGCCAGCGCGCAAGCCCGCCATGGTGGAGCCGGCCCCGCCGTGATGCACCACCGCGCTCATTCGAGGAAACAGCCAGTCATGCGGCGCGGCCTCCAGCCTGAAGACGTCCGGCGGCAGCGCAGCCGTCTTCAAGCCTCCCCAGCCCGTGGCCAGCACCGCGCGCTCGCCAGTCAAGGCCAGGGCCTTCAACACGGTGGCGCCACGCGCCTCCGCGTGCGCCGCGCCCATGCTGCCGAAGCCGACGTACACGGGAGGCGGCCCTGCCTCCAGGAACGCCTGGAGCTCGGCGGGCGGCGTCCAGCCATCCGTCTCGTCGAGGAACCAGCAGCCCGTCGCCTGCACATGAGGAGGCCAGTCCGCGGGCCGCGGCAGCAACTGCTCGCTGTACGCGTACAGCGCCGGCACCGCGGAGCCATCGGCCTTCATCATCGGGTCGGCGAAGCGTGAGCGCGGCGCGAGGCCCAGGGTCTTCACCCGGAAGTCGTTGGTCGCGCCAGCCCAGACCACGTTGGCCAACGTGATGAGGCGGTAGCTCAGCGCGTTGAGCCATCCGCCGAGCCGAAAGCTCGGGATCATCGGTACTGGAAATTCTCGCGTCGGAGTCAGCGGCAGCGGCATCGCCAGCAGCTCGGCGGCCCCGAGCTTCTCCGCGATGTGGTGACTGCCGAGCGCCTTGGAGTGGTACACGAGGACGTCCGGCTCGAGCTCCCGCGCCGCTCGCCACTCGTCCTCCAGGCCCGCCCGGATGATGGCGCCGAACCCCTTGAAGAGCCGCCGCTGCTCGGCGCGCGTGGGGGCGCGAAGGACCGCCTCCGTCAGCTCCAGCACCGCGTTGTCCATGTGCGCGTACGGAACGCCGTGGCGCTCCACCATGCCGCGAAACCCCGTGGGCGTGCAGAGCGCCACGACATGGCCACGCGCCATCAGGGCCTTGGCGAGCGCGACGAAGGGTTGAACATCACCTCGGGTGCCGTAGGTGGAGATGAGTACGCGCATGGAAGTTCCTCTCCGGAGCCTGGTCAGATTGGCACGTTAGCCAACAAGGTGACTCCTTCTCTGACACGGGGGGCGCCAAGGCGTCGCTCAGCACCTCCGGGGCGAACCTGACGCGGCCGTGACGCAGCACCATTCCCAATCGGATTCGACTAGAATCCCGCCCCTTATGGAGCGGACTGGCGCAGCGGCGGTCATCATCGGCAACGAGGTCCTGACGGCGAAGGTCCAGGACCTGAACGGGCCGCACCTCATCCAACGCCTGCGTGAGGTGGGCATCCCGCTGCTCTCGGTGGAGACGGTCCTTGACGACGTGGACGCCATCGTGGACGCGGTGTCCCGGGCCCGGCGCAAGGCGCGCTACGTCTTCACGAGCGGCGGAATCGGCCCCACACATGACGACGTCACCGTGCGCGCGGTGGCCCTGGCCATGGGGCGGAAGGTGGTGCGCCTGCAGGAGATGCTGGACCTCATCATGTCCCGCGCCACCGAGGAGCGGCAGGTGACACCGGAAGCCCTGCGGCTCGCGGATGCCCCGGAGGGCGCCGTGCTGCTGCACCAGTCCAGCACCTGGTTCCCCGTGCTCACCGTGGACGACGTCTTCCTGCTGCCCGGCGTGCCGCAGTTGTTCCGGATGCAGTTGGAGACGGTGCTCGCGCGGCTGGGCGGGTCGCCCGTGGCGGTGAGCAGCCTCTACCTCCGGCTGGGCGAAAGCGACATCGCCGCCGTGCTGGACCGGGTGGCGCTCGACATGCCGCATGTGGCCATCGGCTCCTACCCGGAGTTCGACACGGCCAAGGACTACCGGGTGAAGGTGACGGTGGAGTCCGCCCAGCGCGAGCCCGTGGATGACGCCCTGACGCGCATCATCACCGGCCTGCCAGAGGGCGCGGTGGTGCGGCGGGAGTAGGGCTCCCGCCGCGCTCCAGGAGCGCCTACAGCCCCAAGCCCAGCCGCTGGCGCAGCCGGAAGAAGTCGTCCGTGAAGGCCCACGCCAGAATCGTGCGCAGGCGCTCGACTTCGCGCACGGCCTGAATCATGGGCTCGGGCGTATCCAGCCGGGCGCCCGCGAAGTTCGGGTCCTCGCGCAGCACCATGCCCAGGCCCACCGCCACGTCGGCGCACATCAGCAGGCCCGCGCGGTCCGCCGAGTAGTCGATGGCCTCCAGCCAGGGCGCCAGGTCCACCTTCTGCGCTTCGCCCAGCGACATCGCCGGACTCTCCAGCGCCTTGAGCGCCTTGCGCGGGAAGGCCCGCTTGAGCTGCTTCACCGACTCGTCGTTGCGCCGGCCCAGCGCGCTGAACTGCGGCGCGTGCAGGCGGATGGCGCTGCCGAAGAGGTCCGCCGTCTCTCCCTGCGACAGCTTCTCCAGCACCGCCGTCTTGTTGAGCAGCCCCAGCGCCGCGCGGCCCAGGAGGAACTTCTGCTCGCGCGCGTTGAAGCGCCGCACCACGTCCTGACCAATGCACACCGACATGGGCTCCGTGGTCTCCAGCACCGTCAGCCCGCGCCGCGCCTGGTAGACCTCGAAGCTCTCCACGCCGAACACCTGCGCCACGGCGCGGATGGCCTTGTACACGGCCGAGTCCGGCTTGAGCCGGTCCGCCTTCGGGTTGACACCCACGATGTCGAAGTTGGGCGGGTACACCTTCTCCAGGTGCTCACCCATGGCGCGCAGCACCTCGAGCAGCGGGCCCCGGGCCCCCGGGTGCATCAGCACCGAGTCCACGTCCGTGTGCGTCAGCGCCTCGCGCGCCTCCTGCGCCAGCCGCGTGCGGGCCTCCATGTAGAAGGCCAGCTCCACCTCGTTGGCGGAGCGCAGGAAGTGCAGCGCCGCCGCCGCGCAGAACGCCTTGTCGAGCTGCTTCAGGCCCTCCCAGAGCTTGAAGAGCGCATGCAGGCTGTCCACGCGCGTCGGGTCCTGCCGGAGGATCTGCCGGTGCTCCTCGATGGCCATCGGCACCGAGGCCGAGTCCCGCGCGTACAGCTCCGCGAGCACCGCGCGGGCCTGGAGGTTCGCGCCATCACCGTCCACCACCTGCCGGTACAGCGCGGTGGCGCGCGCGGGCTCGGACAGCGGCCCTGCGTACAGGTCCGCGGCCCGCATCCGCAGCGTCGCGGCGCGCTTGGGCTCCGCGGCCAGCGGGCCCGCGGCCTGGGCCTCCAGGAGCTGCGCCAGCTCCGGCAGGTTGCGCGCGCGCTCGTAGAGGACCACCAGCCGGTCCACCAGGGTGGGGTTGCCCGGAGACAGCTCCAGCGCTCGGCGGTAGAGCGGGGTGGCCGCCCCCGCGTCGCCCAGCCCCTCGTCATACGTGCGCGCCAGCTCCAGCGTGAAGCGGGCCCGCGGCTCTGGCGGCAGCTCCTGCTGGAGCAGCTTGTGCAGGCAGTCCACCGCGCCCGCCCAGTTGCGCGCCTGCGTGTGGAGCCCGGCCAGCCGCTCCAGCGCCTCCAGGTGACGGGGCAGGGTGGCCAGCACCGTCTGGTAGTGCGCCGCGGCCCGGCTCGGGTCGTTGAGGTGCGCCGCGTACAGGTTCCCCAGCGTCATGTGGAGCTGCGCCAGGACGCGCGGGTCGCCGCCCAGCTGCACGCGCTGGCTCAGCATGGCCGCGGCCTCGGGGTACTGCTGCGCCTCCAGCAGCAGCGCGCCCCGCAGCTCCAGCGCCTCCGGGTGCCCCGGCTGCGCCGACAGCGCCTTCTCCAGCAGCGCCAGCGCCCGCGCGCCGTCATTCAGCGCGGAGTGGTGCAGCCGCGCCGCGCTGATGAACGCCGTGGCCGCCGCCAGCCCGTCCCGCTGCGCCAGCTTCGCCTCGGCGCGCCGCTCCTGCAGGGCCGCCAGGTCCGCGGAGCCACCGCGCTGCGCCAGCAGCTCCTCCAGGCCCGCCTGCGCGCCCGCGTGCAGCGGATCCTTCTCCAGCGCCTGCCGGTACAGCGCCGTGGCGCCGTCCGGGTCATTCAGCCGGCCCACGGCCAGCTTCGCCGCGCCGAGGAGCGCCTCGATGGCGCCGCGCGGATCTCGCGACACCCGGGCCTCGGCCTCCCATGCGGCGCGGGCGCCCGCGAAGTCGCCCCGCTTCAAGGCCACGCGGCGAGCCCCCTGAAGCGCGGGCAGGCACTGCGGCTGAAGCTCCAGGGCCTGCCGGTAGAGCGCCGCCGCCCGCTCCAAATCATTGAAGCGCGTGTCCGCCAGCTCGGCGGTGCGCAGCAGCATCTCCAGGGCCTCGTCGGCGTCCTGCGCGGATGCCAGCCGCATGGTGTACATGCGCGCCAGCCCCGCGGCGTCACCCGCCTGCCGCAGGCCGCGCTCCAGCAGGAAGGCCAGCCGCGCATCACCCGGGTCTGCCTCGAACGCGCGCTTGTAGGCCTCCAGCGTGCCCTCGGCGGGGCTGCGGTCCAGGTCCACGGCGGCGGACAGCCGCAGGGCCGTGGCCAGCCGCGGGTCAGTCACCCGGTCGGCGATGCGCTGGCGCAGCTCGGCGCGGCGCGGCCGGTCCGAGGCGCGGATGCGCTCCAGCAGCGTGAGGGCGGTGAGGTTGCCGGCGTCCAGCGCCAGCACGGCCTCGCAGCACTGGGCCGCGCGTGAGGGCTCCTGGAAGCGGTCCAGGTACAGCCGCGCCAGCTTCAGGTACGCCGTCACCTTGGCCGCGGACGTGCTGCCCACCTGCGTCTCGCGGTCCAGGATGCCGACCAGCTCCTTCACGTTGTCCTGCGCCAGGTACAGCCGCTCCAGCGCGCGCAGCGTGGCGGCGTGGGCCGGCGTCAGGCGCAGCACCTCTTGATACGTGTCGATGGCCAGCTCGGGCCGCAGCAGCTGCTCTTCCCAGATGGCCGCCGCCTGGTAGAGGGCGTTGGCGCGCTCCAGCGGGTCGGTGCGGTTGGCGGCCTCCGCGCGCAGCACCTCCACCAGGCTCTCCCACGCGGCCTGCGCGCGGTAGATGCGGGCCAGCGCGCGCAGCGCCGGGAAGTAGCTGGGCGCCAGCATCAGCGCCTCGTTGTACGAAGCGATGGCCTCGTTGTCCTGGTTCAGCCGCTGCTCGTACAGCTCGCCAATCTTGTAGATGAGCGCGGCGGCCTGCTCGGTGGACGCGGAGCTCTCCGACTCCGCCCGGTACATGTCCACCAGCTTCTCCCACCGGCCATCCTGCGCGTACAGGCGGCCCAGCGCCTTGAGCGCGGGGAGGTAGGACGGGGACAGCGCCAGCACGCGCTCATACGCGGCGATGGCGCCCGCGCGGTCCTTGAGGTGCTCGTCCAGGATCTCCGCGTTGCGGTGCAGCAGCGACAGCACCTGCTTGGTGTCGCCCGCGAGCGACGCCTCCAGGTCATGCGTCTCCAGCAGCTCGCGGAAGCGGCTGGCCCGCTCATGGAGCCGCGCGAGGTTGCGGATGGTGGGCAGGTGGTCCGACGCCAGGTCGAGGATGCGCTTCATGCACTCGATGGCGTGGTCCAGATCGCCCAGCCGGTCCTCGTACACCACCGCCATCTTGTTCAGCGTGGTGATGAGCTGATCCCGGTCGCTCGTCTGGAGCAGGTCCTGCTCGTACATGGCCACCAGCTCCGCGAAGCGGCCCTGGCGCTCGTAGAGGCGCGTGAGGGCCTTCTGCGCGGGGAGGTAGCCCGGCTGCAACTGGAGGCAGGTGTTGTAGCGGGAGATGGCGTCCTCCTGCCGTCCCAGCCGCTCCTCCAGGATTTCGGCCGCCTTGTACATGCGCGCGGCCTTCTGCTTCGCGTCCTCGGCGGCGGCGACCTCCGCGTCGAAGACGGCGACCAGCCGCTCCCAGTCCTGCATGCGGTAGTACAGCTTGCCCAGGCCCGCCAGCGCCGCCGCGTGGCCGGGGATGCGGGCGACAATGGCCTGATACCGCGCTGCCGCGTCCGACTCGCGCTTGAGGTCCTCCTCGTACAGCGCGGCCAGCCGCAGGTTGGTGGCCACCAGCTCGCTCTCGTCGTTGAGCGAGCCCACGCGCGCCAGCAGCACGTCCGCCAGCTCCTCGAAGCGGCCCTGCGTCTCGTAGATGCCGGCTAGCTCGCTCAGCACCAGCGGCTCGTTGGGGGACACCTGCCGCGCGGCGAGCAGCGCGGCCAGCGCGTCGTCCTTGCGGTTGTTGCGCTCGTAGACCTTGGCGATCTGCAGGTACGCGGGCGCCGCCTGCGCGCCCAGCGCGGCGGCCTCCGCACCCAGCGCGGCGAGCAGCTCATCCACGCGGCCCTCGCGCTCGGCCAGCCGCTTCATGGCCGCCAGGAGCAGGAGGTCCGACCGGTCCAGCGCGAAGGCCTCGCGGAACAGGGCCGCGGCGCCTTCCTTCTGCTTCAGCCGCTCTTCCAGCAGCAGGCCCGCGGCGGTGAGGTAGTGCGCGCGCAGCGCCGGCTGCTGCACGGCGGCGGCGATCAGCCGGTACACCTCCACCAGCGCGGGCGCGTCATTGCGCACGGCGTAGACGGACTCGAGCTGGGTGAGGACGACGACGTCCGTGGGCCGGCGCTCCAGGCACTGCTTCAGGCACGCGGCGGACTCCTCGTCCCGCGACAGGCGCTCCTGGAGGATGATGCCCTTCTCGAAGAGCAGCGCGGCCTGGTGGCGCGCGTCGTCGGTGGCCGCCAGCTCCGCGTCCATCAACTGGAGCACCATCTGCCAGTTGCCCACGTCCGCGAAGAGCCGGCGGGCCGCGCGGATGTTGACGAGGTAGCGCGGCGCCAGCTTGTAGGCGTTCTGGAACGCCACCGCGGCGTTGCGCGGATTCTTGAGCGGCTCCTCCCAGAGCAGGCCCACCTCATGGAAGAGCAGCGCCGCCGAGTGGGGCTCCGAGACGCTGAGGGCCTTGGCCTCGCGCTCCAGGGAGGCGATGCGCTCGCGCGCTTCGTCCTCGGCTCGGGTGTTGGCGGCGGCAGCGGGCGCGGCGGTGGCCTGGGCCGGCGTCTCAGGGGCCGGAGCGTTGGGGCTCGCGGGCGCGCCAGACACAGGCAGGGGGGCCACGGGAACAGTGGTCCTCGGGACGTCGTTGCGCTCGCTCATGGAAACCCGGCTCCGAATGGCCAATACGGGGGAGGAGGGATTGGCCATCGCCGGTCGTAACATGCGCTTGGCTAGTCCCTCAACTTCCCGTCTTTCCTGGCGATTTGGGTGCCAGCCACCCCAGGGGACGGGCAGGCGGACCCTGCTCTGGAGCTACGCGCCGCCTATTTGCGTCGAGCGCGCCACTCGTCGCGGCTCTGCCCCCAGCGGTCGACGCGGATCGTGTCGTGCGGCGGTGGCATGTGTGCCGGGCCCAGCACGCGCGACCCCAGCCGGAGCGCGACCTGCTGGGACGGGGTGTTCTCCGGCACGATGCAGTGGATGACGTCGGTCCAGCCCAGGTGGTCGAAGGCCCAGTCCATGGTCGCCGCCGTCGCCTCGGTGGCGTAGCCCCGGCCCCAGAACTCGCGGAGCAGGCTCCAGCCAATCTCCGTTCCCGGCCAGCCCTCGGGCTTCCACGGGCCTACCCGTCCCACCCACGCGCCCGTGGACTTCTCCAGCACGGAGAACATCGCGAAGCCCTGGAGCGACCACGCGCCCGCCATCGCATACAGGTTGCGCCACGCCATCAACCGCGGCTGGACGCCTCCGATGAAACGCGCCGACTCCGGGTCGGCCGACAGCGCGGCGAAGCCATCCAGGTCCTCGGCCAGGGGAGGCCGCAGGAGGAGACGCGGCGTTTCGAGCACGGGGCCCTTGCTTGCCAGGTGAGACATCTCAAACGACCTCAGAGCTGATATTGAATTCGAACCGCCAACGCGGGAGCGACGGCCGCGCGCCTGCAAGCCGGGCCGGCACCCCTCGCCGTCAAATGACGTCTACCAGATGCGGACGCGCTGTTCGGGAGCCAGGAACAGCGTCTGCCCGGGCTTGACGTCGAACGCGCCGTACCAGGCATCGAGGTTGCGCACGGTGGCGGTGCGGTACGGGCCCGGCGAGTGGCCGTCCGTCATGATGATGCGGCGCAGGTACGGCTCGCGGTAGCTGGTGCGCCACACCTGTCCGAAGCCGAGGAAGAAGCGCTGGTCGCCGGTGTAGCCGTCGATGACAGGCGCGGGCTTGCCGCCCAGGGAGAGCTGGTAGGCGTCATGGGCCACCGCCACGCCCGCCATGTCCGCGATGTTCTCTCCCAGCGTCAGCTCGCCATTCACAGCCAGGTCCGGCAGCGGGCGGTAGGCGTCGTACTGCGCCGCCAGGGCCTTCCCCGCAGCCTGGAACTTCGCTTCGTCCTCCTTCGTCCACCAGTTCTCCAGCTTGCCGCGCGCGTCGAACTTCGCGCCCACGTCGTCGAAGCTGTGGACGATTTCGTGACCGATGACCGCGCCGATGCCGCCGTAGTTGACGGCCGGGTCCGCGTTCGCGTCGAAGAAGGGCGGCTGGAGGATGGCGGCCGGGAAGATGATGGAGTTCTGCTGCGGTGAGTTCAGCGCGTTCACCAGCTGCGGCACCATGTACCACTCCTTCCGGTCCACGGGCTGGCCCAGCTTGGCGACGTTGCGCTGGTACTCGAAGCGGACGGCGCGCTCGGCGTTGCCGTAGGCGTCACCGGCCACGATGTCGAGCCCCGAGTAGTCACGCCACTTCTCCGGGTGACCGATGCTCGCCTGGAGCGTGCCCACCTTCTCCTTGGCGCGGGTCCGCGTGTCGGGCGACATCCACGTCAGCGCGTCGATGCGCTTCTCGAACGCGGTGATGATGTTGCGGACCATGGCCTCCGCCTCCGCCTTCACCTCCGGCGGGAAGTGCTTCGCCACGTAGAGCTTGCCCACCGCTTCGCCCATGGAGTGGTTGGTGGCGTCCACGCCACGCTTCCAGCGCTCCTTCAGGGCCGGCGTTCCGGTCAGCGTCTTGCCGTTGAAGGCGAAGCTCTCGTCGACGAAGGCCTTGGGCAGGTACGGCGCCGCGCGGGCCACCGCGTGGAAGGCCAGGTAGTCCTTCCACGCCTGCAGGGGCTCGCTCTGGGCGAGCTTCGACAGGGCCGTCAGCGCGCTCGGCTGCCAGACGATGAACTGCTCCTGCGTGCCCAGTCCCGCGGCGGCGAAGAACGCCTTCCACGCGAGGCCGGGCGCGCGCTTCGTGAACTCCGCGCGCGGCCAGGGGTTGTTCGCCTTGGAGATGTCCCGCGTGTCGACCTGCGACACGTGCGCCTGGGCCATCTTCCGCTCCAGGGCGAAGACGCGGCCCGCGCGCGTCTCCACGTCATCGAAGCCGGCCAGCTTCAGCATCGCCGCGATGTGCGCCTGGTAGCGCTCGCGCAGCTCCGTGAAGCGCGGGCTGTCGGCCAGGTAGTAGTCCCGGTCGGGTAGCCACAGGCCGCCTTGCAGCAGGTAGGGGGCGTAGCGCGACGGCTCGTTCAGGTCCTCGGCGACCCAGAGGCCGAAGAGCCGGTCCGTGGTGACGTCGCCCATGTTGAGCGCGTCCACGTCCGCGCGCAGGGTGGCGCCCAGCACCGTGGCCAGCTGCTCGCGCTGCCCGATGGCGGCGATGCGCTCCAGCTCCGGCTTGAGCGGCGTCACGCCCCTGGCCTCGATGGCCGCCTCATCCATGAAGCTGGCGAAGAGGTCTCCCACCTTCCGGGCCTCGCTGCCCTCGGGGGCCTGGCGCTGCGCCTCGATGAGCTCGCGGTTGCGCTGGTCCGCCTGCTCCGCCAGCGTGGTGAACATGCCGTAGCTGGAGCGGTCCGGCGGAATCTCCGTCCGCCTCACCCAGGCGCCGTTGGCGAAGCCGTAGAAGTCGTCGCCCGGCGCGATGTCGCGGTCCATGCCGGAGGAGTCGAAGCCGAAGGTCCCATACGTGGGCTTCGGCTTGGACGCGGGCGGCGCGGCGGGCGCCGCGGCGACAGGGGCGGGCGGCGCGGCTTTCTCCGCGGAGGTGGAGGACGCGCAGGAGGTGAGCAGGGCCGTGGTGCACGCGGAGGCCAGCACATGCCTGGCGCCGGGGAATCGTCGGTGGGGAGGTGTCAAGGGTTGCTCCTGAAACAAGGGGCTGCGAGCCGAAGACCGGGGATATAGACGGTCTGACATCCGAAGGCGCGGGCCGAACAACGGATTCAGCGGTTTCATCCCGAGCGGGCAGACCTTCCGCTCGGACCCGCTCCGCCACAGTCGCCGGACGTGCGGGCCGTACCCGAGGGTCGCGTGACGGACGCCTAGGTTTGCAGGGAGCCGGTGCCGCGATGTGTCCGCGCCCCGACATCCTGGAGGCTCCCATGCGGCTGTTGTTCCGAATCACCCCCGTGCTGTTGGGGCTGGCGCTGGCGGCCTGCTCGGGCATCCGCGTCAACACCAACTACGACCCCAGCGCCGTCGAGCGAATCGAGGACTTCCGCCGCTACGCCTGGCTGCCGCAGCCCCAGGGCAAGGACGCCCGCGTCTACAACGACATCGTCGACGTGCGCGTGCGCATGGCGGTGGACCAGGAGCTGAAGGCGCGCGGCTACCAGAAGGTGGACATGGGCGCGGACCCGGACTTCTTCGTGGGATGGCAGGGGGCCATCGACACCAAGGTGTCCATCGACACGGTGGACTCTTTCTATGGCTACCCCTGGGGCCCGTACTGGAGCCCATGGAGCTCCTTCTACGGGCCCTATGGCTATCCGTACGGCATGGGAGGGCCGCGCACCTACGTCCGCGAATATGACGTGGGCACGCTCATCCTCGACGGCGTGGATGCCCGCGAGCAGCGGCTGGTCTGGCGCGGCACCGCCCAGGCGGAGCTCCACCGCGACCTGTCTCCCGATGAGCTCCAGAAGAAGATCAACGACGCCGTGCACAAGCTGCTGTCGCGCTTCCCTCCAAGTCCGGAAGCGTCCTGAGCCGGCCAGGCAGGCACTCCCGCGCGTTTTCGGTTGCGAGCCCCCAGGCCGGTCGTCAGTATTAGACCAGTGGTCCAACTGGCGGTCTAGGGCGGGTGTTCGATGAATGAAGCGACGGGCTCGAAGCACGCCGAGCAGTGGGCGGCGCACTGGTACGCGGTGGCGCGGTCACCGGCGCTCGGGGAGGGACGGCCCTTGGGAATCCAGCGCCTGGGGCGGCGGCTCGTGCTCTGGCGGGACGCCGCGGGCGAGGCCCACTGCGCGGATGCGGCCTGTCCCCACCGGGGCGCGGACCTCGGGCTTGGACGCGTGCGGCGGGGGGTGCTCGAGTGCCCCTACCACGGCTTCCGGTACGACGGAGGCGGCGCCTGTCTGGCCATGCCCTGTGAGGGCCGTGACGCGAAGCCCTCGCGTGGGCTCGCGCTGCGCTTGCATCCGGTGCGGGAGGCACATGGGTTCATCTGGGCGTGGCTGGGGGGCCGGGCGCCAGAAGCCCTTCCCGCGCTGCCCTGGTTCGCGGACGCGCCGGAGCCTGATTCGAGCAGCGCCGCGGTGGAGGAGGTCTGGAACGCGCGCTTCACCCGGGTCATGGAGGGGATGATGGACCTCCACCACTTCCCCTTCGCGCACCGGCGCTATGTCCCGCCGGGCTACACGCGGCTGGACCCCTACGAGGTCCATGTGGATGCGGGGGCCATCCGCACCGTCGGCTGGCTGCGCAAGGAGGCGCGTCCGCCTGGGACGGGGTTCCGGTTCGACATCGACGTGGGCTATCCGGGCGTGCTCCACCTGCGCTTCTCGCCCCGGCTGGACGCCGCCGTGGTCTGCACGCCCGTGGATGCCGAGCACACGTGGATCGCGGCGCGCTTCCATCAGCGATATGTCCGGCTGCCAGGGCTGCGGTGGCTCGCCGCCCGGCTGGCGATTGCGTTCGAGTTCCGCTTCATCCAGCCAGACGACTACCGGATGGTTCGCTCCAGCCTGCCTCGCTCGGGCGCGCTGACGCACGGGACGCTCGTCCGGGCGGACCGCGCCATCGCCGCGTGGCACCAGTTGCATCACGCGGCGCTCGGCGACACGCCTGACGCATCCTGATAGAAGCGCTGCGTCCGATGCCCCGTCCCCGCGCCAGCAGGCTCGACCCCGAGCGCAGACAGACACTCCTCGACGTGGCCGCGGAGGAGTTCGCGGAGCACGGCTTCGATGGGGCCTCCTACAACCGCATCCTGGAGCGCGCGGGCTTCTCCAAGGGCGTCGCGTACTACTACTTCGAGGGCAAGGACGACCTGTACGCCGCCGTGCTGGCCCTCACGCTGGATACGCTGGCGCGGCGCTTCGGCGCCTGGCAGCGGCCCGCGGACGCGGACGGCTTCTGGCGCGCCCTGCGTGCGCGTTACTTCGCGCTGACGACGCACATCGTGAACGACGAGCGTTCGGCCCGGCTCCTCCGGAGCATGTCGCAGGCGCGCACCCATCCGAAGCTCCAGGAGGCGTGGCTGCGCTTCGAAGGGCCGCTGGTGGCGTGGTTCCAGCGTGTCCTGGAGGACGGGCGCGCGCTGGGCGCGGTGCGTGGCGATATGCCGGAGTCCCTGCTGCTCACGTCCCTCATGGGCATCGGACAGGCCACGGATGGGTGGCTGCTAGAACAGTGGGCGCACAGCGGGGTGCCGGCGCTCCAGCGTGGGGCGGAGCAGGTGTTCTCCCTCTTCGAGGACCTGCTGGTCCCCAGGCCCGTGGGCCCGCCTCCCGCGAAGCGGCGCTGAGGCGGACCCTGGCGGGCAGTGCGTCTCAGTAGGCGCAGGCCCGGTTCGCGCAGTACCCCTGGACGCCGCGGCAGACACAGTCCGCGTCATCAATGCACCGGGTCGACGGACACGTCGGACCGCCGCCTCCGCCTCCACCGCCGCTGTACGTGTAGCTGCACGCATTGAAGGAGCACGTCGCCGTGCGCGCCGTGGGGCACGCGTTACGGCACTCCTGGTCGGAGCTGCACCGGACCGTCACACAGGCGAGGCCCGAGAGGTCGCCCTCACTGAACTCCGCGTCGGACTGCACGCTCTGCGAGCACTCCGCCGCGCTCGCCACGGCGACGTTGGGCTCAGGGGACTCCGCGCTCGCGGCGGTCGCCGCGAAGGCCAGCAGGACGGCGACGCTCCAGGACAGACGGTGTCGGCGGGAAGACATGATGACGTTCCTCTCAATCCCCGAGGCTGGGTCCCTGTCGGTGTGCAGGGTTTTCGGGGATGTAAAGGCTATCATGGCTGAAGCTGGCCATTCGCCGGACGCGAAACCTGTTCCCCTGGCGGGCAGGGGCGTCAATCATCTGGCATATGCCCCCGCCATCATGGACTTCTCCCGTGCCCCGGAACGTGCAGCGACGGGTACGGGCGCTCGTCTTCGTCACGGTGTTCCTGGACCTGGTGGGCTTCGGCCTCATCATCCCATTGCTGCCGTTCTACGTGGAGTCCATGGGCGGGACGGCCACGACGGCGGGCGTGCTGTTGGCGTTGTTCTCCCTCGCGCAGCTCGTGGCCTCGCCGGTGCTGGGGCGGCTGTCGGACCGGGTGGGGCGCCGTCCCGTCATCCTGCTGAGCCTGCTGGGCAATGCCATCTCCATGGCCCTGTTCGCGTACTCCACCCACGTCCAGTGGCTGCCGTGGTTGTTCGCGTCGCGGCTGCTCGCGGGTGCCACCGCGGGCAACCTGGCGGCGTGTCAGGCGGCGGTGGCGGACGTCACGGAGGAGCGTGGGCGGGCCGCGGCCATGGGCCTCGTCGGCGCGGGCATTGGCCTGGGCATGGTGCTGGGGCCCGTCATCGGCAGCGTCCTCCATGTGCATGGCGCCTGGGCGCCACCGCTGGCGGGCGCGGTGATGGCGGCGGCGGCGATGCTGGGCGTGTTCTTCTTCTTTCCGGAGACGCACCGCCCGCGGGCGGAGCGGCACGAGGAGCCAGGCCGTCCCCGGGTGCGGCTGTCCGACGTCCTGGCCCGGCCCGGGCTGGGCGCGGTGCTGGCCCTGACGTTCCTGGTGTTCATCGGGATGACGAACCTCCAGGTGTCGCTGGGGTTGCTGGCCCAGGCGCGGTTCGGCTGGGGCGAGCTGGAGATCGGTCGGCTCTTCGCGTTGATGGGCCTGGTCACCTTCGTGCTTCAGGCCTTCGTCATCGGCTGGCTGACACGTCGGGTCCGGGACACCACGTTGGTGCTGGTGGGCGCCGCGTGCATGGGGACCGGGCTCACGTGCATCGCCGCAGCGAGCCACGGGGCCATGTTGGTGCTGGCCATGGTGCTGGTGGGCTCGGGGACGGGGTTGTTGCAGCCGCTGATGGCCAGCCTGGCCTCCGGGTTCGCGGGGCGCGAGCTGCGTGGCGGGGTGCTGGGCGTGGTGCAGTCGGCGGGCGGGCTCGCGCGCGTGGTGGGGCCGGTGTGGAGCGGCTTCCTCTACTCACGGATAGGGCCCGGTGCGCCCTTCACCAGTGGGGCGGTGGCGGCGGGCGTCGCGCTGTTGGTGGGCGCTTCGCTCCTGCGGCGGCGCGTTCCGGACGCGCCGCCGCCGTCGAGCTTGAAGGTCTGAGCGCGGCGTCGCCTACAGGCAGTACCGCGCGAACGCCGGGCTGCTGCACAGGCTCTGGAAGGCCGCCAGGTTGCAGGTGTCAGCGCCGGGACCGACATTGCACGGATTGCCGTGCGGGCTGCCGTAGTCGTTGCAGGTGAACTCGACGCGTTCGCCGAACAGGGAGGTGACGGCCACGGTGTTGTTCGCGTACTGGCCGTTGACGACGCAGCGGTCCAGGGTGCCCGCGTGGTCCACGGTGTAGACGCCATGGGACAGGAAGCCGGGGCACTCCACCGTGCAGCTCGTCGGCGACTCCGGCGGGCGGAAGCCGAACATGAAGGTGTTCGGCTGGCCGGTGGTCATGCCGAACGTCCCCGTGGGGGCGCCGGTGGGGCTCAGCGGATCCCCGGTGCCGTTCCAGTTCCCCTTGGCCAGCGAGTACGTGCTCGCGCCCACGGCCCACAGGGCACTGAGCGCGTCCGGCTCGTTGCCCGCGGCGCCGTAGAACATGCGGAAGGAGAGGACCTGTCCCACGGCGAGCGCGCCCAACCGGAAGTCGAGCTGCGCGCCCAGGTCACCGGGCCCCACGTTGGAGAAGTCCCCCGTGCCGCCCATGAGCGAATAGTTGAGGGCCAGCGGGTCCAGCGACACGAAGTTGTTGTCGACCGCGCCCACAACCCAGGGGTTGCCCGCGGTGCCCGCGACGGTGACGTACTCGGAGAAGGTGTTGGGCAGGATGTCGTAGTCGATGCCGCGCGTGTAGCGCAGGTCGGAGACGAAGGCCGTGCCGATGTTTTCGATGAGGACGTCCACCTGGTACAGGTGGTTCGTCACGGGCGACGGCCTGTAGATGTGCGTCACCCGGAACGTGTTCCCCACGCGGACGACGGACATGGTGGAGATGGGAGACGGCGCGTTGAGCTCCACCGTGAGGTTGGAGGACGCGCCGCAGTCCGCGGAGCTGTGGCCGGAGATGCCCAGGTCGGCGCTCGCGACACCCCAGCCTTCACACGCGCTGCCTGGCGCGGCGGCCTCGCCGTTGGTGGGCAGGTAGCGCAGGCCAATCGTGCGCGTGCCGAAGGTGCCGCTGGAGATGGGGTTGGTGGGACAGGGGAGGTTGAGGTGCCCCGCGGGCGCGACGCCGAGCCGGACGACGCCGTTGTCAATCATCCCGGGACAGTCGGGCAGCGGCGGCGGAGTGAGGTGCGGCTTGGACGCGAGGAGGCGCTCCTCGTGCAGCAGGGCCTTCGCGTTCTGGGGATGGGGCCGCGCCTTCGCGCCGGCGGGGGCAAGCGCCTCCGCGCCGGAGGCCAACGTCTGGCCGCTCCAGGACAGGGCGCAGAGGAGTGCCGCGTGCAGCAAGCGCTGGGGATTCTTCGATGCGCGCATCCAGGTTCTCCTGTGCCCGGTGGTGCCGGGCAGTGAGAGGGCCATGACGGGCCCGCCGTGCAGCCGCGGGTCCTGACCTGGATGCGCTGCCACTGCTGGCGGCGGCGCCCGGTGGACCCGTGGCGCGCGTAGCCTAGCCAGTTACGGAGCGTGCGTGTGTACTGCGCTCGCTGTTACGCGGACTGTGTGTGGAGTCCGCTCAGACGGGAATGAAGACGCGCTGCGTGCCACCCGTGCTGAGCCGCGCGACGTGGTCGCTCGCCTCCATGCCGTTGCCCAGGGTGACGGCGATGTGGCCGTGGGGGTTGCCCGGCCGGTTGTAGGCGTCGGTGACGACGATGGCGCCCGGCGGGAGTTGGTGGATCTGCGCGTCCGAGAGCCGCACCTCGCGGAAGCGCGAGTCGCGCGCCAGCACGTTCCCGTACATGTACGCGGAGGGCAGGGGGTTGACGTGGAGGCCCGCGGCCGCGAGGGACCGGTTGACGCCCTTGGCGCACCAGCCGGTCGTGTTCATGCTGGACGCCATGGAGCGGGCCGAGGCGGCCAGCCGCTCCGCGTTGGAGCCGAAGCGGCCTGGATCCGTTCCCGCGGCGCCCGCGTTGCCAGCGGCGCCCGCACGGCCCCCGCTCGCACCACCCGCGGCGGCCCCGCCGGACGCCTGGAAGTCGTCACTGCGGCCCGGAATCTTGAGCGTGGCGCCCGCGTAGATGAGGTCCGGATTCTTGATGTCGTTGGCCTTGGCGAGCGCGGACACGGACGTCCCGTAGCGGTTCGCGAGTGCCGACAGCGTGTCACCCGACCGGATGCGGTAGCTCATGATGGAGTCTCGTTCTTGGAAATCGGGAAGCTTGGCGGGATTATCGCCCGAGCCTTGCCTGGGTTGCGTCCCACCCGGCAATTTTCGTTCGAGGAATCTCTGGTGAACCGCGTCCGCTCGGTCGATGAATGGGTTGTCCTGCTCTCCACGTCATCGGGGCCCGAGCAGGAGGAAGCCCAGGAGTGGTTGGGGGACGCACTGGGAGCGGAGGACGACCTCCTCCGGGAGCGGACGGCCCAGTTCCTCCTGGATGCCATGGCCCGGCCGGGCGCCGCGGTGGGGCCCATCCTCTCCGTGCTGCAGCTGGCCTGGTGGCCTCCGCCGGCGCGGCTCGCGGACGCCTCCGTGCGCGCCGTGACGGCGGCCCTGACGGGGCTGGAGGCGGGCCACCCGGCGGTGGAGGACGCGGCGCTGGTGCTGGCGAATGTGTGCCGCGTCGCGCCCGCGCAGCTCGCCGCGGTGCCCCTGCTGCCGCGCCTGGTGCCCTTGTTGAAGGCGGAGGAGGACGTGGCGGGCGCGGCGCTGGAGTCGCTCGGCGCGCTGGCGTCACTGGCTCCGGAGGTCGCCACGCCCGCGTTGCTGGAGGAGGCGCGGACCGCGGAGGGCACGCGGCTCTACCTGGCCCTGACGTCGCTGCGGAGCCTGGTGGAGGACGCGCGCCGCAAGGGTGGGGCGCTGCCCGCGCTCCCCGGCCTTCATGAGGCGATGCGCCGCGCACTGGAGGCGTCGGAGCCCGCCATTCGCGTGGAGGCCCTGTCGCTGCTGGGGCTCACCGGCCCCGCGTCGCCCGCCGTGCAGGAGGCCGTGGCGGGGCACCTCCAGGACGCGAATCCCTCCGTGGCCGCCTGCGCCGCGGTGGCGCTGCTGCGCCTGGGGGCGCCCGCGCAGCCGGCCCTGTCGCTGCTGCAGACCCAGCTCTCCTCGGTGGATGCGCCAGAGCTGCGAGGGGCCGCGCTGTCCGCGCTGGAAGAGGTGGAGCCCGCGACGCTGGGGCAGGCGAAGGGCATGTTGCGGACGGTGGTGGACACGTCCTCGGGCCCGACGCGTGACGCGGTGAAGGTCCTGCTCGACGCGCTGGGCTGAGCCGCGGGCGGGCGCTGGGCCTGACCTGTCGGAATGGGCTATGCACGGTGTGGAATCCTCCGTTGAGGACATCCTCGACGGCCCACCTGCCCCAAGCGCCCCTCAAGCCGACCTTCGCCTCCATGAACCGCAGACCCGAGTTCGACAGCCTGCGCGGCATCCTGCTCGTGTTGATGACGCTGACGCACCTGCCGACGCGGCTGAACACGATCAGCAACCAGCCCTTCGGCTTCGTCTCCGCGGCCGAGGGCTTCGTCTTCCTGTCAGCGTTCCTCGTGGGCGTGGTGTACGCCAACAAGCTCGAAGTGGCGGACCCGAACGTGCTGTGGCGCAGCCTCTGGCAGCGTGCGCTCAAGGTCTACGGCTACCACGTGGCGCTGCTGGCCTTCGCGTTCGCGGTCATCGGGACGTTGGGCATGGCGACGCACCGGCCCGCCATCCACAACCTGCTGGGCTTCTTCCACGAGGACCCCGTCACCGCGCTGTGGAGCAGCTTGTTCCTGCTCTACTGTCCGCCGCTGCTCGACATCCTCCCGCTCTACGTCGTGCTGCTGTTGCTGACGCCCTTCATCCTGCTGGGCGCGCGCAAGGGAGGGTGGACGCGCATCCTGTGTCTGAGCGGGCTGGTGTGGTTGTCGGCGCAGCTGGGCTTGAAGCGCTCGCTCTACGACTTGCTGGTGTTCATTCCGGTGCTGCCGTGGCCACCGCTGCGCATCGAGCTGTCAGGGGCCTTCGACGTCTTCGCCTGGCAGTTCCTGTGGGTGCTGGGCGTGTGGCTGGGCGTGGGCCGTGCCACGGCGCCGGAGAAGCGCGAGGCCGTTTCGCCCGTGCTGCTCAGCGGGGCGCTGGTGGTGAGCGTGGCGTTGCTGCTGATGCGCTACCAGGTGGGCATCTTCAGCATCGACCTGGACCTGTACGGCGCCCTCATCGACAAGTGGACGTTGGCGCCCGTGCGGCTGGTGAACTTCCTGGCCGTGGCGCTGCTGGCGAGCTGGCTGAGCCCCAAGCTGTTCCGCTGGCTGCGTCCCCGCGTGCTGGAGGCGCTGGGCCGCGCGTCCCTGCCGGTGTTCTCCGTGCACCTGGTGCTGTGCCTGCTCAGCCTGGCGCTGCTCAATGAGAACGAGGACCCGCTGGCGGACTGGGAAGAGGTCGTCGTGCTGGTGGCCACGTTCACCGTGATGCTGCTGGTGGCGTGCAGACAGGCGGCGGCGCCGCGCAAGCGCCCCACCCAATAGGGGTCTCTGAGAATTCTCTCAGGATGCCCTCAAGCGGCATGCGGGCGCCCTCCCTAGGGTGCGCCGCATGTGGGTCCTTCTCGTCACGCTCCTCGCCGCGGCTCCGGCGCAAGAGTCCCCGCCGCTCACCTTCGCCGAGTCCCAGGCGATGGCCGCGAAGGCCGCGCTGCCCGCGAGCCTGGCGCGCGCCGTGGAAGCGCGGCGCGTGTGGGACGCGCGGCTGCCGTGGCTCGCCGCCAACCCCACGCTCAGCGTGGTGCCGGGGCGCCGCGCCCAGCCCGACGGTCCGGGCTTCGAGCTGACGGTGTCGGTGGAGCAGCCGCTCTTCCTGTCGAACCTGGCGGGGGCCCAGCGCGACGCGGCGAGCGCGGAGACCCGGGCGCTGGAGCGGGAGGCCGTGGCCGCGCTGCTGAACCGACGGCTGGAGGTGGCGCGGGCCTGGCTGACGCTCTGGTCTGCCCAGCAGGCCGCGGCGACGGCCGAGCAGGAAGCGACGCTGGCGGGGGCGCTGCGCACCTCCGTCGAGGAGGCGCTGGTGCTGGGCGGCGCCACCCGGTTGGAGCTGGCGGAGGCGGAGGGCTTCGAGGCAGAGGCCCGGCTGGCGCTCCTGGCGCGCGAGGCGGAGGTGACACACGCGCGGCTGTCGTTGGCGGTGCTGGTGGGCCGCCAGCCCGATGCGCACCTGGTGGTCGCGGAGGCCCTGCCGGAGGTGGCCTTGCCGCCACCTTCCGAAGAAGCGCGGTGGCTGGCGCGCGCCTCCGAGCTCCCAGAGGCGGAGGCCCGGCGGCTGCTGGGGGTGGCGGAGCGGGCCCGCGCGGCGGAGGTCCGGGCCGCGCGGGGCTGGCAGGTGACGGTGGGCGCGCAGGGCGTGCGTGAGTACTACGGCGGGCTCAGTGGCCTGTTGATGGTGGGCGTGACGCCGCCGATGTTCGACGCTGGCCAGCGCGAGCGTGGCGCGCTCCTCGCCGCCGCTGAGCGCCTGGAGGGCGAGGCCCAGGAAGCCGCGCTGCGCGCCGCCGCGGAGCTGGCCCTGGCGTTCCATGAGCGCGAGCACACCGCCGCGCAGCTCTCCGTCGTCGAGGAGTCCCTGGTGCCCAAGGCCGAAGAGGCCGCGCGGCTGGCTGACGTGCTGCTGCGCGCGGGCCAGAGCACGCTACCTGACGTCCTGCGCGCCCGCCGCGCCCGTGCCTCCGCCAACATCCGGCTCGCGCTCGCCCGTGGCGAAGCCTCGCTCGCCGCCGCGCGGCTCCACCTCCTGCTCTCCGCCCTGCCATGACGCCCTTCGTTCGACGTTTCGTCGCTGTGCCGATGCTCGCTCTCTCCGGGGCGTGCACGTCCGGTTCCTCCACCGCGGAGGCCCCTCCCGCGGCGCCCCCCGCGCGCGCGTCCGCGCCCTCGGCGTGGGTGCCCGTGCGCGCGGCGTCTCGCGTCGCCCTGGCGGAGGCCCCCGCGTTGGTGCTGTCCGGCCCGGACGCCGTCGCCGCGCTCTGCGCGCCGTTCCGCGCCCGCGTGCAGCAGGTGCGCGCGCGGCCGGGCCAGCAGGTCAAGGCGGGAGCCCCGCTGGTGGAGGTGCTGATGCCGGAGGTGGTGGAGGCGGCGGGGGCCGCCAGCGCCGCCTCGCTGCGGCTGGAGGCCTACTCGCGGCAGGTGGAGCGCCTGGAGGCGCTGCATGCCCAGGGCCTGGCGAAGCTGCCCGACCTTGCCGACGCCCAGACGCAACAGGCCGAGGCCCGCGCCGCCCTGGTCGCGGCGCACGCGGTGCTGCGCGTGGCGGGCCTCGCTCCCGGGGAGGCCCGGGGCGTGGCGGAGCGCGGCACCGTCTGGCTCAAGAGCCCCATCGGCGGAATCGTCACCGAGGTGCGCGCGGTGCTGGGGGAGATGCAGCCCGAGGCCAGCGCCGCCCTGGTGCGCGTGGCCGCCGACGGTCCCGCGCGCCTGGAGGCCCGCCTGTCCGCGCGTCCTCCCGAGGGCGCCAGCTTCGCCTTCGTGTCGTCCCAGGGCATCGCCGTTCCGGTGCGATGGGTGGGCCAGTCTCCCGTCGTCGACGCCGCGGATGGAACGTGGCGCGCGTGGTTCGAGCCGGAGGACAGCGCCGCCGTGCTGCGCGCGGGGCAGGGTGGCCGCTTGCGCATCCATGCCGCGGCGGGCGACGACACGGTGCTGGTGCCGGCGCGCGCCCTGGCCTTCGACAGCGCGCGCACGGTCGTCTTCACGCGCGGCGCTGAGGGGCAGGCCGAGCGTCGGGAGGTGGAGGTGCTGGCCACCTCCGGCGCTGAGGCGTTGGTGAGGGGGCCGCTGTCCGCCCGGGACGCGGTCGCCGCCGACGGCGCGGCCCTCCTGCAGGAGGCTCAGGCCGGTGACGGCGACGAGGTGACGCCGTGATTGAAGCCCTCGTGCGGTGGTCGGTGCGTCACCGGGGCTGGGTCCTGGCCCTCACGGGCGTGCTCGCCCTGGCGGGCGTGGCGGTGTCGCTCCGGCTGGAGCTGGACGCGATGCCGGACATCACCACCAACCAGGTGCTCGTCCTGACGCGCGCGCCCGGCCTGACGCCCGAGGAGGTGGAGCGGCTGGTGACGCGGCCAGTGGAGGTGGCCTTGGGCGGCATGCCCGGGCTCGAGGAGCAGCGCAGCCTGTCCCGCTACGGCCTGTCCTCCGTCACCGCCGTGTTCGCGGACGACGTGGACCCATACCGGGCCCGGCAGCAGGTGCAGGAGCGCCTCAACGTGCTCGGCCCCACGCTGCCCCCGGGCGTGGACCCACCGGAGCTGGGGCCGCTCACCGGTGGGTTGGGTGAGGTGTTTCACTTCACGCTGTCCTCGCCGGAGCGCACGGGCGCGCAGCTGCTCGAGCTGACGCAGCTTCGCGTGGCGCCCCGCCTGCGCTCGGTGCCGGGCGTGGTGGAGGTCAACAGCTGGGGAGGCCATCAGCGCACGCTGGAGGTGCGCGCGGACGCGGTGCGCCTGGCCCAGCGGGGCGTGACGCTCGCGCAGTTGCGTGACGCGCTGGAGCGCGCCACCGGCAGCGCCCCGGGCGCGAGCCTCCCGGTGGGGGAGCGCCACGTCCTGATTCGGGCCGTGGCGCGGCCTCGGGTGCCGGCCGACCTGGCGGAGGCGTTGATTCCCCGGCCTGGGGCCATGGCCGTGCGCCTGGGCGACGTGGCCGAGGTCACCGAAGGCGCGCTGCCCCGCATCGGCAGCGCCACCTCCAATGGGCGCGGCGAGACGGTCTACGTCATGGTGCAGATGCTCCGGGATGCCAACGCGCTCGCCGTGACGAGCGCCATCTCCGACGCGCTCCCCGAGGTGCGCGCGCTGCTGCCCGAGGACGTGCGGTTGGACGTCGTCTACGACCGCGCCACCCTGGTGCGCGGCACGGTGCGCACCGTGGGCAAGAACCTGCTTGAGGGCGGGCTGCTCGTCGTGGGAGTCCTCTTCCTGTTGCTCGGCAGCGTGCGCGCGGGCCTGCTCGTCGCTTCGGCCATTCCGTTGTCCATGCTGGGCGCGACGGCCGCCATGGTGGCGCTGGACATCCCCGGCAACCTGATGAGCCTGGGGGCCATCGACTTTGGCCTGCTGGTGGATGGCGCGGTGGTGATGGTGGAGGGCCTGTTCCACCGGATGGCGCACCTGTCGCCCGAGGAGAAGCAGCGCCCGCCCCGCGAGCACGTCGAGGAGACGGCCGTGTCCCTGGCCCGCCCCGTCTTCTTCTCCGTGCTCATCATCCTGCTCGTCTACCTGCCCATCCTGTCCCTGCGCGGCGTGGACGGGAAGATGTTCCGGCCCATGGCGATGACCGTCGTCTTCGCGCTGGCCACCGCGCTGCTGCTGTCGCTGACCTTCATCCCCGCCGCCGCGAGCTGGCTGATTCGCCCCGAGCACGTCCCCGCGCGTGCGCCGCTGCTGGTCCGCTGGTTCGAGCGCCTCTACGCCCCGGTGTTGGTGCAGAGCGTGCGCCGGCGCGTGCCCGTGGCCGCCGTGGCCGTGTTCCTGCTGGGCGTGGGTGGGTGGATCTTCGCTCGCGCGGGCACGGAGTTCACGCCGCAGCTTGACGAAGGCGACATGGTGATTCAGACCACGCGTGTCCCCGACATCAGCCTGGAAGCCGCGGTGCGCGAAGCGGGCCGGATGGAGCGCGTCCTGCTCGAAGCGATTCCGGAGGTGCGCCAGGTCGTCTCGCGCGTGGGCAGCCCCGCGGTGGCCACCGACATCATGGGCCTGGAGATGGCGGACGTCTTCGTGTCGTTGGCGCCGAGGGACGCATGGCGGCCCGGGCTCACCCGTGAGTCGCTCATCGAGGAGATGGGGCAGGTGCTGGACGCCCGCGTCCCAGGCGGAGACCCTTCCTTCACGCAGCCCATCCAGATGCGCTTCAACGAGCTGCTCGGCGGCGCGGTGACGGACGTGGCGCTCAGCATCTACGGCGAGGACCTGACCGAACTCGGGCGCCTGGCACGCCGGGCCGCGGCGCTGTTGAGCCAGGAGCCAGGGGCGGTGGACGTGCGGGTGCTCGCTCCGCCGGAGGTGCCGCTCTTCGAGGTGACGCCTCGTCCGCTGGATTCGGCCCGCGCGGGGCTGGGCGCGGTGGACGTGCTGGAGGCGGTGAGCGCGGTGCGCAGCGGCGTGGAGGTGGGCGCCACCTGGGATGGGTCGGTGCGCGTGCCCATCGTCCTGCGGTTGACGGGCGCGTCCGAGGCCTTCGCCCTGGCCGAGTTGCCCCTCCCCACGCAGGCGGGGGGCCTGGTGCCGCTCTCCCGCGTGGCGGATGTGCGGTTGACGTCCTCGCCTGGGCTGGTGAGCCGGGAAGGGGGGCAGCGCCGGCTGGTGGTGGGCTTCAACGTGCGGGGCGCGGACCTGGGGACGGTGGTGGAGCGGGCGCGGAGCCGCGTGGAGCAGGCGCTCGCTCCGCCGGATGGTTACCGGCTCGAGTGGGGCGGACAATACGAGACCTTGACGGAGGCACGGCAAAGGCTTTCGCTGGTGCTCCCCGCCGTGGCCCTCCTCATCTTCGCCGTGCTGCTGTTCGCCTTCCGCCGCATGCGTCCCGCGCTGGCCATCTTCGCCAACGTTCCGTTCGCGTGCGTGGGCGGGATGATGGCGCTGGCGGCCCGGGACCTGCCCGTGTCCATCTCCGCGGCGGTGGGGTTCATCGCGCTGTCCGGCATCGCGGTGCTCAACGGCGTCGTGCTGATGTCGCGCGAGCAGCGGCTCGAAGCGGACGGCCATGCTCCCGCGGAGGCGGTGGTGATGGCGGCGCGCGAGCGGGCCCGGCCGGTGCTGATGACGGCGCTGGTGGCGGCGCTGGGCTTCATCCCGATGATGCTCGCTCGCGGGGTGGGCGCCGAGGTGCAGCGGCCCCTGGCCACGGTGGTGGTGGGCGGGCTCATCACCTCCACGCTGCTGACCCTGGTCATCCTCCCCACGCTCTACCCGTGGTTCGCGGGTGGGACGCGCACGCAGGCGCGTGCATGATGGGGAAAGGGAGGCCGGTGCCGTGAGGCTGCTGCTGGTGGAAGACGAGGAGCGGATGGCGAACCTCCTCCGGCGAGGGCTCGGGGAAGAGGGCCACCTCGTGGACACCTGCCGCACGGCGGAGGACGCGCTCGACCAGGCGGGCGAGGTGGCCTACGACGCCATCATCCTCGACTGGGCCCTGCCCGGCATGGACGGCGTGGCGCTGCTGCGGCGCTGGCGCGAGCGCGGCTTGATGACGCCGGTGCTGATGCTCACCGCCCGCGGCACGGTGGGCGAGCGGGTGACGGGCCTGCGCGCGGGCGCGGATGACTACCTGGTGAAGCCCTTCGCCTTCGAGGAGCTGCTCGCGCGCCTGGAGGCGCTGCACCGCCGCTCCGAGGGCCAGACACCGTCCTGGGGTGGAGGGCCCATCCACATCGATGCCCGGCGGCGGACGCTGACGTGTGGCGACCGGGAGGTGGCCTTGACGGGCCGCGAGTTCGCCCTGCTGGGGGAGCTGGCCTCGCGCGCGGGCGAGGTCCACACCCGCTCCAGCCTGCTGGCGAAGGTGTGGGGCCCCAGCTTCGACGGGCCCCCCAACATCGTGGACGTCTACGTGGGCTACGTGCGCGCGAAGCTGGCCGAGGTGGGCGCGCAAGGGGTGACCATCCAGGCGGTGCGTGGCGTGGGCTTCCGGTTGGTGATTGAGGGCGCTCGGTGAGGTTGGTCCGGCGGATGTGGCTGTGGGGCGCGGTGGTGCCCGTGGTGGCGGTGGTCGCCGCGCTGGGCGTGGCCGTCCAGGTGTTCCGCGTGGTGCTCGAGCGCACCCTGGATGAAGCCCTGCTGTCGCAGGCCGCGGCGGAGAGCGTGAGCCTCTTCGACGCTCCGGATGGGCGCCCGCACCTGCACGTGGAGCCCTCTCCGTTGGCGGGAGAGGTGCGTGCCTTCGTCCCCGCGACCCGGCTCTACGGGCCGGATGGAACGCTGCTGGCCGTCTTCCCGCCCGAATCACCGACCGTCTACGACCGGGTGCTGCCCGAGGACGGGCCCACGTCGCGGCTGGAGACGCGGCGCCTCGGCACGGGGCTGCGGCTCCGTGTGTTGACGGTGCAGGTGCGCTCGCCGGAGGGCGTGCCCCATGTCCTGCAGTTGGTGGCGTCCCTGGGGACGGTGGACCAGGCGGTGGGCACCTTCACCTCCGTGGCCACGGTGCTGGCGCTGCTCCTGGGCGGGGTGCTGATTGGCATCCAGGGCTGGCAGGCGAGGGGGCTCGCGCGAAGGTTGCACGGCATCGCGGACCAGGTGGCCCACTCGCGCGATGGCGGGATGGTGGCCCCCGTGCCCGCGGATGAGCCTCGGGACGAAATCATGGAGGTGCGCCTGGCGCTGACGGAGGCCGCGGTGCGGGTGCGGGCGGCGCGTGAAGCGCAGGAGCGCCTCATCGCGCGCGCCGCGCACGAGCTGCGCACGCCGCTGGCCCTCATGCGCACCGGGCTGGACCTGGCGCTGCGGCGCGAGCGGGGCGCGGAGGAGCTGCGCGCCGTGCTGGAGGAGAACCGCCGCGAGGTGGACCGGCTGTCCAGCGTCGCCGGCGCGCTGCTGGAGCTGTCGGCGGCGGGCGGTGCCCTCGATTTGCAGCAGGGGGAGTTGCGCGGGCTGCTCGACGAAGCCGCCGCGGGGGCGTGGGCGGAGGCGGACCGTCGCGGTGTGTCGCTGCGCGTGGTGGGCCCCGATGAAGCCGGCTGCCGGATGGATGCGATGGCCGTTCGTCGAGCGGTGGACAACCTGCTGGCCAACGCCCTCCGTTACGCGCCTCCTGGGTCCGAGGTGCGGCTGGAGCTGGCGCACCGGGACGCGCACTGGGAAGTCGCTGTGCAGGATGAGGGGCGCGGCATCCCGGAGACTCACCGTGAGGACGTCTTCACGCCTTTCCACCGCCTGGAGCGGGACGCGGGAGGCGTGGGGTTGGGGCTCAGTCTCGTGCGCGAGGTGGCGCGGGGCCATGGCGGCGACGCGCGCGTGGTGGAGTGCCCGGGCCCGGGCGCGCGGGTGCTCCTGACGCTGCCTGGCCTGTGAGCCCGGGAGCGTTCGTTGGGCCCTGAGCCATCGCCCGTGTTCCCGCGTGTCTCCCACATTCGCCTCGGGTACAACGCCGCCGCAGTTCATCCCTTTCTGACAACTCAGCGTGGGGCGCATGGCCAGGGCTCGTCGTTCGAAGCAGCACCCAGATTCTTCAGGGACCGCCGAGCAGGGCTTCGTGGAGGTGCGCGGCGCGCGTCAGCACAACCTGAAGAACCTCGACGTCCGAATCCCTCGGGACGCGTTCGTCGTGTTCACCGGCGTGTCGGGCTCGGGCAAGTCGTCGCTGGCGTTCGGCACGCTCTACGCGGAGGCGCAGCGGCGGTACTTCGAGTCCGTGGCCCCCTATGCGCGCCGGCTCATCGACCAGGCGGGTGTGCCGGAGGTCGACGCCATCGACGGGCTGCCCCCGGCCGTGGCGCTCCAGCAGCACCGCGGCGCGCCCACCACGCGCTCGTCCGTGGGCAGCGTGACGACGTTGGCGAACTCGTTGCGGCTGCTGTACTCGCGCGCGGGCACGTATCCGCGGGGCCAGCCGCACCTGGACTCGGACGCCTTTTCGCCCAACACGCCCGCGGGCGCGTGCCCCAAGTGTCACGGCCTGGGGCGCATCTACGACGCCACCGAGCGGTCCATGGTGCCGGATGACACGCTGACCCTCCGCGAGCGGGCCATCGCCGCCTGGCCTCCCGCGTGGCACGGCCAGAACCTGCGCGACATCCTGGTGACGCTCGGCTACGACGTGGACCGGCCGTGGCGGGAGCTGCCGAAGAAGGACCGGGACTGGATTCTCTTCACGGACGAGCAGCCCACGGTGCCCGTCTACGCGGGCTTCACGCCGGCCGAGACGCAGCGGGCCCTCAAGCGCAAGGCGCCGCCCAGCTACATGGGCACCTTCACGGGGGCCCGACGCTACGTGCTCCAGACCTTCGCCACCACCCAGAGCGCGCTGATGAAGCGGCGCGTCTCGCAGTACCTGGTGAGCGGCGACTGCCCCGAATGCCACGGCAAGCGCCTGCGCCGCGAGTCCCTGTCCGTCACCTTCGCGGGGCTCGACATCGGCGAGCTGTCACGCCTGCCGCTCAACAAACTCACGGACCTGCTCGCGCCCGTGGCGGCTGGGACAGCCAAGGACGTGGCCACGCTCGCCCGCGCGCATCCGGAGAAGGCGCTGGTGGCCCAGCGCATCGCCCATGACGTGTTGGAGCGCGTCAACGTCCTGACGGAGCTGGGCCTGGGCTACCTGTCGCTCGAGCGCGGCACGCCCACACTGTCTCCTGGCGAGCTCCAGCGCCTGCGGCTGGCCACGCAGGTGCGCTCCAACCTGTTCGGCGTGGTGTACGTGCTCGATGAGCCGTCCGCCGGGCTGCACCCCGCGGACACCGCCGCGCTGCTGAAGGCGCTGGACCAGCTCAAGGGCTCGGGCAACTCGCTGTTCGTGGTGGAGCACGAGGTGGACGTCATCCGCCACGCGGACTGGATTGTCGACGTGGGTCCGGACGCGGGCGAGCAGGGCGGACAGATTCTCTACAGCGGTCCGCTCGAAGGCCTGAAGGCGGTGAAGGCGTCCCGGACGCGGCGCTATCTCTTCGGCGACGCGGAGCAGCACCGCGGCACGCGGCGTTCGCCCAAGGGCTGGCTGGGCCTGCGGGGCGTGTCGCGCAACAACCTGAAGGCGCTGGACGTCGACTTCCCGCTGGGTGTCCT
Organism: Myxococcus sp. AM009; assembly: GCF_013372605.1. Lineage (NCBI taxonomy): Bacteria > Pseudomonadati > Myxococcota > Myxococcia > Myxococcales > Myxococcaceae > Myxococcus > Myxococcus sp. AM009. The sequence goes on along the minus strand of NZ_JABXEP010000007.1, from coordinate 79,990 downwards.
CACCACGGTGACGGGCGTCTCCGGCTCCGGGAAGTCGAGCCTGGTGAGCCAGGTCCTGGTGGAACTGGTGGCCGGACACCTGGGCCACGCGGTGCCGGAGACCGAGGAGGAGGGAGAGGCGCTGGAGCGCACGGTCATCCACACCACCGGCGGCAGGATTGTCTCCGGCATGGAGGGCATCAAGCGCCTGGTGCAGGTGGACCAGAAGCCCATTGGACGCACGCCGCGCTCCAACCTGGCGACCTACACGGGGCTGTTCGACAACGTCCGCAAGCGCTTCGCCGCGACGCCCGCCGCCCGCTCCCGGCGCTACGACGTGGGTCGCTTCTCCTTCAACGTGGCCAAGGGCCGCTGCGAGACGTGTGAGGGCGAGGGCTTCGTCAGCGTGGAGCTGCTCTTCCTGCCCAGCGTCTACGCGCCGTGCCCCACGTGTCAGGGGGCCCGCTACAACGCCAAGACGCTGGAGATTCAGTACCGGGGCAAGAACATCGCAGAGGTGCTGGGCATGACTGTGGACGCGGCCCACGACTTCTTCAGCGAGGATCCGCTGGTGCAGCGGCCGCTCGCCGTCCTGCGGGAGGTGGGGCTGGGGTACCTGCGGTTGGGGCAGCCGGCGACCGAGCTGTCCGGCGGCGAGGCCCAGCGCATCAAGCTGGCCACGGAGCTCCAGCGGGCCCAGCGCGGCAGCTCGCTGTACGTGCTGGACGAGCCCACCACGGGCCTGCACCCCTTCGACGTGGACAAGCTGATGACGCAGCTGGAGGGGCTGGTGGCCTCCGGCAACACCGTCATCCTCGTCGAGCACGACATGCGCGTGGTGGCCGCCAGCGACTGGGTCATCGACATGGGGCCGGGCGCTGGAGACAAAGGCGGGCGGGTGGTGGTGGCGGGGCCACCGGAGGAGGTGGTGGGCCTGCCCTTCAGCCAGACGGCGCCCTTCCTGGAGGAGGCGCTGGGCTGAGCTTCCAGCGCCCGCCGGAGCCTCCGAGCCGTGGCCCCGAGGGCCGCCGGGCTCGGAGGTGGAGGCCGCGGAATCAGCGCGCCTGCGCCTGTGCCGCGGGCACGGAGAGGCCCTCCGCCTTGAGCGTCTGGCTGGCCATGCCGGACATGCTCTCCGCGAGCGACTGCACGGAGCGGGTGGCCTCCTGCGTCTCCTGCACCGTCTTCAGCGTGCGCTGCATCTGCCCGGACAGCTCCTGGATGGCCTGGGCCATCTGGTGGGTGCCCGCGTCCTGCGCGCTGACGGCGGCGGTGATCTGCCTCACGCTGGAGCTGGTGTCGCCGATGATGTCGGCCAGCTGCTGGAACTGCGCGCTGGAGGTCCGCACGGCGTCGAGGCTCAGCCGCACGCGCTCATCGCCCTTCTCACTGGAGCGGGCCGCCTCACGCATGCTGTTGCTGACGCCGTCGAGCACCTCGCGGATGCGGTGCGTGGCCTGGATGGACTGGTCCGCCAGGCCGCGCATCTCCCGGGCCACCACGCCGAAGCCACGGCCGCTCTCGCCGCTGCGCGCCGCCTCGATGGCGGCGTTGATGGCCAGCATGTTGGACTGGTCCGCCAGGTCCTTCACGGAGTCCACGATGCCGGAGACCTCGCGGGTGCGCTCGTCGAGCGCGAAGATGCGCCGGGCCATGTCGGAGACCTCGGTGCGGATGGCCGCCAGGTCCGAAAGCGTGCGCTCCAGGGCGGCCGTTCCCTCGCGGCCCACCTGTTCGGCGCTCTCCGCGGAGGCCGCGAGCGCGCTGGCCTTCTCCGCCGTCATCTGCGAGCTGCGGCGGATCTCCTTCACCGTCTGCTCCGCCTCCTGGAGCGCCACGGCCTGACGGCTGACGCCCTCGGTCTGCTCGTCGCTGGACGAGCGGAGCTGCTGCACCACCGTGGCGAGCTCGCCGGCGCCGTTGCCCATGCGCTCGGCCAGGTTGCGCACCTCCTGCGCGCGCGCCTCCAGTTGGTGGGTGTGCGCCTCGAGCGTGCGCACCACCATGATGGAGCGGCGGGTGACGATGCCCAGCAGCGACAGCGTCAACGCGACGTAGCCCCAGTGCGTGACGTTGCCCAGCGACCAGCCCACCAGGCCGATGACGGGGAGGATGGTGAGGACAATGGAGATGACGAGCCCCGCGAAGCCGCCGACGAAGAAGCGCGCGTCCGGGTTGCCCATCCACGCCTGGGTGATGGCCACCGAGAGCACCACCAACAGCACCACCATCGCCATGGGGAGGTAGGGCACGAGGATGCGCTGCCCGATGCCCAGGTCCAGGAGCGTCGCCAGGGCGCACAGGCCCGCCACGGGCGAGAACACCATGGCCGCCTTCTGGAACCAGCCGCGCCGGTTGTCGAGCAGCGCGTCCGAGACGAACTCCATCAGACCGGCGACGAGCAGGAAGATGCCCACCGTGGTGCCCAGCGTCGCGCCAGCGGACGAACCCCACAGCGCCGTGGGCATGCCGCTCAGGCCCAGGAGGATCATGCCGCCGCTGGCCGCGGAGACCGCCAGGCCCGCCAGCATCCGCCGCCGCCAGTGGAGCGCGAAGGCGCCACCCGCGCCGAGCGCCACCGCCATCAGCAGGCAGCAGATGACGAAGGGCGCCTGGCCCTGGCGCGTCACGTAGACCAGCAGGTCATACCGCGAGCCCACCTGCGCGGCCTGGGCCACGCCGATGTTGGGATTGCTGGACTGGATGCGCAGCAGCACGCGCGTGCCCGGTATGTCGCGCGGCAGGGGCACGATGTGCCAGGACAGGTTCTCTCCAATCTCGTAGCTGTCCGGCCGGATCTTGCCGCTCGTGTAGATGTGCCGGCCGTTCGCGTACACCTCGAACGCGTGGGTGACCTCGCCCAGGTACAGCGCGGGCTCCGTCCAGCCGCCATCGGGGATGGGGATGCTGAGCCACATGAACTTGTGGTCGCCGCGTCCCTCCGGCGCCACGAGCGCGGGGGTGGTCCGCCATTCCTTTGAATCCCCCGTTTCCTTCGCCCACAGGGGCGTGCCATCGGAGCCCACGGGGGAGTCACCCCACCGGAAGCGCCACCCGTCGAGCACGTTGACAGGGGGGCCCGCCTCGGCCGCGTGGGCCGAGGACGTGAGGGCAAACATCAGCAAGAGGGCGGAACAGAAGCGGAAGCCAGCCATGGAGGGCGTATGGTCTTCCGCCTAGGCACTGAATGTAAATGGGTCTTCCCGACCTCTCGCGAGAATCGATTGACGTTGCTTGGAATTGACGTCCGCAGAGAGCGTGTCATGCAATGAATGCCGTGAATTTTATACTTCCAGTGAATTCTTCGGTCCGGCAGGTCGTGGATGAAGCGACCGACTGGCAGGGTTGTTCCTGGAAAGCCGGGGTTTGAACAGCGACCCGGTGCGTCATGTTGAGTCCGAGGCGGGCAGGGGCGTTGGCCGGGGGGCCCGCCCTTCCCTTGAGGTGGGCCATGCGGCGACACTGGGGCCATGGCGCATCTGGAGTTGATCCCCAAACGGGACCTGTCGAGCTTTCGCAAGCTTGCGATTGGAAGTTGGAAGACGGCGTACGACCCCACCGTGTACGGGACGCTGACGGTCCGCATGGACAAGGCGATGGCGTACATCGAGGCCTTCCGCCAGCGGACGGGCGTGCGGCTCACGGTGACGCACCTGGTGGCCAAGGCCATGGGAGAGGCGCTGCGCCGCTGCCCGGACGCGAACGCCATCCTCCGCTTCAACCGCATCTACCTGCGCCAGCGCGTGACGCTGTCCACGCTCGTCGTCCAGACGGACGGCGGCAAGGTGGACCTCACGTCGGCCCGCATCGAGGACGCGGACAAGAAGAACCTGAAGGAGATCGCCAACGACCTGGAGGAGGCGGTGCGCCGCGTCCGCGAGCGCCGGGACGTGGCCCTGGAGAAGGGCAAGGGCACCATCCAGAAGATTCCCTACCTGTTCCTCAACACCTTCACCTGGCTCTTGTCCTTCTTCATGTACACGCTGAACCTGGACATGAGCCGGTTCGGCATGCCGAAGGACGCCTTCGGGTCCGCCATCATCACCAACGTGGGCTCGCTGGGGCTGGACACGGCCTACGTCCCGCTGGCGCCGTACACGCGCGTGCCCATCTTCGTCGCGCCCGGCGCGGTGAAGGAGGTGCCGGTGGTGGAGGACGGCAAGGTGGTGCCGGGCAAGGTGATGAACATCAACGCCACGTTCGACCACCGCTTCATCGACGGGTTCCACGCGGGCGTGCTCGCCAACACGCTCCGGGAGATGCTGGAGAACCCGTTCGAGAGCTTCGACGCGCTTGCGGAGCCCGCTGATGCGGCTCCGGTCGCCGCCGCCGTGGGGTAGGGCGGCTCACGGGCCGCTCGCGTCACCTCCGCGAAGGAACCCGGACCAGGCGGAAGCCGATGTTGGGCGCCGCCCCGGTGGCGCTCGCGGAGCGGAAGCTGACGCGCAGGGCGTCCGCGCAGTCCGCCCACGAGCCGCCGCGCAGGACGTGGATGCGCTCGGGGATGTCCTCCCCCAGCACGCACAGGGGGGACGTCTTCGGCGAGCGCCGGTAGGAGTCGGCGTCGTAGTGGTCCTGGCACCACTGGCTCACGCCGCCCGCCATGCCGAAGAGGCCGTAGTCGTTGGGCGGGAAGGCGCGCATGGGGCGCAGCGAGAAGTCGTTGAAGCGGTCGAAGTCCGCGCGGCTCGCGTCCGGAGGTTCGTTCCCCCAAGGGTACGCGGCGCCCCGGAAGCAGCCCCGCGCCGCGCGCTCCCATTCGGCTTCGGTGGGCAGGCGATAGGTGACGGAAGGCGTGCTCAAGCGTCGCGCGAAGCCTTCCGCGAGCGAAGGGGCGACCGCGACCATGGGCTTCTGGTCATAGCGCAAGGGGCCCTCGCCCGCGCGCTCTGGCGTGCCGAACAAGTCCTGTGACGTCTTGACGACGCCGTCACCCGCTCTCCACCGAGTGTGGATGTCGTGGGCGTGCCAGTCACTGGCCTGCAGGGTGTCGTTCTCGCAGTACTGCAAACGAATCTTCGAGTCGTTGAAGTACTCGAAGCCGTCGGCGAATCCGCCGAGCTGTTCGTCCGTGGGGAGCTCGGGCGGTTCGGGCCAGTCCAGGACGCGGGCGAAGGCGCTCCAGGACAGCGGCGTGTCACTCATCCAGAACGCGGACAACGTCACCGCGTGGGCCGGGCGCTCGTCCGGATCGCCGTCGTCGCTGCCCATGATGAACGTGCCTGCGGGGACATAGCGGAACACGAAGCCGTTCTCGATGACGGTGAGCTGCTCCAACACGTCCTGGAGCAGGGGCAGGACGTCCTCTCGCGCCTGCCAGGCGACCGCATCCAGCGTCGCGGCGGCGCCTTCCAGGTCTCCACTGGCGCGCTGGGCCCGAGCTTTCCCCAGCGCGGCCTGGATTACCGACATGCGCCCCCCTGTCCCCGCGCCGCGCCGAGCACGGGCAGTGGGTCTGACTTCTGGCCAGGGCCCTGAACCTGGGCCTGCCAGGGGTCCTCCGCGAACGCGGAGCCATTGTAGAACTGCGCACGCGCGCGGCAGCCTCCGGTGAAGCGGTCTCCCGCCTGCTTCGCGCGGAGGCGCTGGAAGGCCTGACCGTCACGCCAGATGTCCTCGAACGGTCGCGTCCGGATGTTGCCGGACTCGAAGGCCCGGCCCAGGAAGCTGCATGGATTCACGTTGCCCTGGACGGAGACGGAGGCCACCGTGTTCGCCGCGCCGCAGCCCGGGCCCTCCGTCACCACGCCGCGCAGCTCCTCCCTCGCTGAAGGACTGAAGGGGTCGAGCGCGAAGAGGTCCGAGTCTGCTTCGACGCGCTCCAGCCGCGTGAGCGCGTCCACGTAGCCGTCGAACGTGGGCATCAGCTCCGGGTGCCGGGTAGCGGTGCCGACGGGGTACAGCGGGCGGAAGACGGCGGTATGCGCGCCCACCCGCCGGGCCAACGCGACGCAGGCCTCGACTTCCGCCACGTTGTCGCGCGTCAGCGTGAAGGCGAGGGTGAAGCGCGCATGCTGGCCGAGCAGCGCGAGCTTCTCCATCACCCGGTCGAAGACGCCAGCCCCACGCACGGCATCGTTCGTCCCCGCCTGGGCGCCTTCCAGCGACACGTTCAGCCACACCAGCTCGCGCCTGCCGAGCTCACGCGCCCACCGTTCGTCGATGAGGAGCGCGTTCGTGGTGATGCAGGGGTGGAGCCCATGGCCCGTCGCCGCGTCGAGGATGTCCAGCAGGTCCTTGCGCATCAGCGGCTCGCCGCCGGTGAGTCCCAGCCGGAAGCTGCCCAGTCCAGCGAGCTGCGCGAAGAGCGCGTCCATCTCCTTCACGGAGAGCGGGGACTGGTTGCGCGGCAGCTCCCCCGCGAAGCAGTGCGTGCACGTGAGGTTGCACGCGCCAATGACCTCCAGGTGGACGGCGAGCGGGCCCAGCAGGTGGTCGGGAGGGGGCGTCCGGTCGATGCGGGCCGCCGCGAGCCGGCCATCCAACCGCAGGTAGCCCTTCGTCGACAGATGCTGGACGAGCCCGATGACGGCGTCCCGGTCGTCATCTTCCGCATCGCCGATGACGTCGTCCGCGGTGTGCTCGGTGAGGCGGGTGAGCACGGCCGCCGCGGGTGCGTCGAAGGGCATGTAGCGAGAAGAGCGCCGGTCGAAGAGGAGGGCGCCGAAGTGCTGCGGAATGAGCACCAGGGAAGGGCGGCTCATTTGAAGCCCTCATCGTCCACGTGGAAGGACCACCGCACCCAGGCCTTCGTGGCGCTCGAAACCAGGCCCAGGCCCGTGGCGTCACCTTGCAGCATCTGCCACCGCCAGCGCTCGTTCGAATTCGGTTCGGGAACGGGCCGTTCCACCAACGGCGCGAACCCCGCGTCGGCGAAGTCTGGAAGGCGCCAGCCCTCGGGCGGTGGCCGTGTCGTGGCCGTCCAGCGGCCATCCGGCGCGGAGGCCAGCTCCGTGCGAACCGCGCTGGCGATCTCCGGGTTCAGCCGGGCCCGCATCAGGACGAAGCCCGCGTCGCCGGGACGATTCACTTCGAAAGACAGGACGTGCGCACCCGCGGTGACGTTCATCCGTTGCTCCACCAGGGGATTCCCATCGAGGAACAGGCCGTCCGGGACGCCTTTCACGTAGGAGGACAGCGTCAGGCCGATGGACGCGCCGGGCCTTCGCCAGCGAAGCACCACGCCGCCACAGCCCGCGGGCACCTCGCAATGGCTGTGGACCTCCAGCGCGAGCTGGCTCGACGTCTTGCGGTAGCGCGCCAGTGCATTGAGACGGAAGTCGTCCGAGTCCGACATACCGGCGTTCTACCGCGCGCCCTGCACCTCCGCGAGCCACGCCAGATCCGGGGATTCAAAGCATCCCTGGAAACTATCGGGTCAAATGTCGGACATCAGCGGAAAATTGCGCCGGGTGGACGCAACCTCGCCTCAGGCCAGCCGATACTCGGGGAGCCCCCACTCCTCGCACGAACAACGGCCGAGCCATGACCTCCCGGATCCATCAACCGAGCCGTCCCGCCACCGCCAGGTCCTCCGACTCCCAGCGCGCCGCTGAGCCGCGCGCGAAGGAGCGTCCAGGGGCGGCCACCCCCGTCGCTCCCCCGCGCGCCCCGGTGAAGGACTTCTTCGACGACGCCCGTCAGACGCGCAACGCGGAAGCCCAGCGGCACACCGCCACGTTGGCGGGCAGCCGCGGGACGGGCGCGCAGTCGCTGCCACACACCCCTGGGGCGCTGTTGCCAGAGCCCCTGCGGATGAGCGCCACCGCGGTGCCCACGCAGCCCTCCAGCCGCCCTGGCATGGGCGCCATTCCCTACGACGGCGGCACCCTGTTCCGCGTGTGGGCGCCCAACGCCCAGCGCATGCAGGTGGCGGGTGAGTTCAGCAACTGGCAGGCGGTGGAGCTGCAGCGTGAGCCGAGCGGCAACTTCTCGCTCGACGTTCCCGGCGCCAAGGCGGGAGATCAGTACCAGTTCGTCATCCAGGGCAAGCACGGTGACTGGCGCTGGAAGGGTGACCCGCGCGCCAATGACGTCACCAACTCCACCGGCAACTCCATCGTCGTCGACCACAACGCGTACCAGTGGAAGCACGACCACGACTTCCGGATGCCGCCCTGGAACGAGGCGGTCATCTACGAGATGCACGTGGGCACCTTCAACGACGAGCCCGGTTGGGGCCCCGGCAACTGGCAGAGCGCCATCGACAAGCTGGACCACCTCACGGACCTGGGCATCAACGTCATCAAGATGATGCCGACGGCCGAGTTCGCGGCGGACTTCAGCTGGGGCTACAACCCGGCCTATCCCAACGCGCCGGAGAGCGCCTACGGCACGCCGGACGACCTCAAGCGCTTCATTGACGAGGCCCACAAGCGCGGCATCGGCGTGGTCATGGACGTCGTCTACAACCACCTGGGCCCCAGCGACCTGCCGCACTGGGACTTCGACGGTGAGACGTACGGCAAGGGCGGCAGCTACTTCTACACGGACTGGCGCGCCAAGACGCCGTGGGGGGACACCCGGCCCGACTACGGCCGCCATGAGGTCCGCGACTACCTGCGCGACAACGCGATGATGTGGTTGCGCGAGTACCACATGGACGGCCTGCGCGTGGACGCCACCAAGGAAATCCGGATGGCGAGCGGCGTGGACAACCCCGAGGGGTGGCAGCTGCTGCGCGACATCAACGAGGCCGTCAACCGCGAGTTCCCCCAGAAGATCGTCATCGCCGAGGACCTGGGCGCCGACGGAGCCCTCACGCACCCGGACGGGGCGAACTTCGACAGCCAGTGGGACGCCAACTTCGTCCACCCGATGCGTGAAGCGCTGACGGCGTTCTCCGACAGCGACCGGGACATGAACGCCGTCGCTGACGCCATCCGCTTCAAGTACAACGGCAGCGCCCTCCAGCGCGTCATCTACACGGAGAGCCACGACGAGGTGGCCAACGGCAAGCAGCGCCTGCCCAGCGAAGTGGGGGGCTGGGACGCGGGGGGCTACCACGCCAAGAAGCGCTCCATCATCGGCGCCGCGCTCACCATGACGAGCCCCGGCATCCCGATGATCTTCCAGGGCCAGGAGTTCCTGGAGGACGGCCACTTCCAGGACGCGGATCCGCTCGACTGGAAGAAGAAGGAGACCTTCGCCGGCATCAACCAGGCGTACACGGACCTCATCAAGCTGCGGCGCAACTGGAACGACAACACCTCCGGCCTGCGCGGTGAGAACGTCAACGTCCACCACGTGAACAACAACGACAAGGTCGTCGCCTTCCACCGCTGGGACAAGGGCGGCGCGGGCGACGACACCATCGTCGTGGTGAACATGGGCGGCAAGCACCTGTCCAACTACGACCTGGGCCTGCCCGCCGACGGCACCTGGAAGGTGCGCTTCAACAGCGACTGGCAGGGCTACTCTGGTGACTTCGGAAACGCCCAGAGCTTCGACGTGGGCGGCCGGTGGAACGGCAAGGACGGCATGCCGGCCAGCGGCACCCTGAATAACCTGGGGCCCTATAGCGTGCTCATCCTCTCCAAGGACAAGTGATGAAACTCGAAGGCTCCTGCCACTGTCGCGGCGTGCGGTTCAGCGTGGAGACGCATCACCCGTCTCCCTTCATGCGGTGCTACTGCTCCGTGTGCCGCAAGACGCAAGGGGGCGGGGGCTTCGCCATCAACCTGTCGGGGGACGCGAGCTCGCTCAAGGTGCGTGGTCGGCAGCACCTCAAGGTGTACCGGGCGCGCATCCAGAATCCGGAGGACGCGAAGGCGCACAAGAGCAAGGGGCAGCGCCACTTCTGTGGCCGCTGCGGCTCCGCGCTGTGGCTGTATGACCCGACGTGGCCGGAGCTGATTCACCCGTTCGCGTCGGCCATCGACACGCCGCTCCCGGAGGCGCCCGAGCAGGTCCACATCATGCTCGAGTTCAAGCCGGACTGGGTGCCCGTCCAGGCGGGCAAGAAGGACAAGAAGTTCCAGCGCTATCCGAAGGAGTCCATCGCGGAGTGGCATCAGCGCCACGACGCGGAAGTGGACTGAGGCGGTCCGACGGGCCACTTGCTGTCCGGACGGGCGGCGCGGCGTCGCCCGGAGCGTGGGTTGTGGCGGGTGCCCCGGGGGCCCAGCGTGTCTCTCACACGCGGAGGCGACCAATGGCCCAACACCCGGCATCGCGCCTTCACCGAGCGAGCCGCCCGCGCGGGGGTGCACGTCCTCCGCGAGAAGCCCATGGCGACCTCAGTGGAGGACTGCGAGGCGATGATTCGCATCGCGGACGAGCGTCACGTCAAGCTGATGATCGCCTACCGGCTCCACTTCGATGATGTCGGCGCTACTGACGAGGAGCAGGACCCTCGCTTCAAGGGCGTGGATGCCACGGCCTTCGCGCTGATGCGCTTCTCCCAGGGCCGCATCGCGCAGTTCGGAATCGGCCACGCCGCGTCGGCGGTCTCCAGCTACCGCGTGGTGGGGGAGAAGGGCGATCTGCTCGTCGAGTCCGCGTTCGGCTACGAGAAGGAGCGCAAGCACGTCCTCACGTTGGAGGGCAAGACAGAGGAGCGCGTCTTCGCGACGCACGACCAGTTCGCGCCGGAGCTGCTCTACTTCTCGAAGTGCGTGCTGGAGGACCAGGAGCCCGGGCCGTCCGGCCGCGAAGGGCTCGCGGACGTGCGCGTCATCACCGCGATGCTGGAGTCCGCGAGGACGGGGCGCCCGGTGAAGCTGGAGGCCTTCCCGATGAAGCGACGTCCGTCCCTGGACCAGCTCATCGTCCGCCCCGCGGCCAGTCCGCCAGCGCCGGTGAACGCGCCCGCGCCAGCGCAAGGATGAACTTGCGTCCCCTGGAAATATTTCCCGCGTGCGCGCTTCTGCGTGCGCTGGATGTGCGGGGACATCCGCCTCCGCAAGTCGTGTCAGACCCCTGATGCATTCATTGCCGCGAACCGGGAAACCAGGGGACGGCCATGACAACCTACGCAGCTCATCAGGGTACCCACGCGGTCGAGCACGTTCTGGAGCGGATTCGCCGTTGTGCCGCGGACGTCACGCGGTACCCCGTGGATATCTTGACGGCGGACGCACAGCTCGAGGATGAGCTCGGCGTTGATTCCGTCAAGCTGGCGGAGATCGCGGCCGTGGTCGGGCGCGAGTTCAACATTCCGCCGGAGCGGCTGCCACGGGGCGCGCAGGCGCGGACGTTGGGCGCGATGGCGGACGTGGTGGCGCGGTTGCTCGCGGACGCGCGGCCTGCCGCTGTCGCGACGCCCCCACCGGCGCCTGTCGTGGCTCCCGTGTCCCTGGTGGCGTCAGCGGGCCCGCCAGAGGCGGACCTGGAGGCGCGGGTCCGTGCCGTCTTCGCTCGGGTGACGCGCTATCCGGAAGCGCTCTTGGCGCCGGAGGCGGACCTGGAGGACGAGCTGGGCATCGACTCGGTCAAGCAGGCCGAGGTGATGGCCGTGCTCATCAAGGAGCTGGGCCTGACCGATGCTCCGCAGCCTTCCCAGCGGCTGCGGACGATTTCCGCTATCTGCGACATGGCGCGTGCGCGGCTGGCGGTCGTGGCGCCGGTGGCCGTGCCCCCCGTGCGCGAGGACCGAGCGCCGCGTCAGTCGCCGCCGCCAGCCGTGCTGCCCTTCGCGGGGAAGGTCGCGTTCGTCACCGGCTCCGGGAAAGGGATTGGCAAGGTCATCGCGGCCCGCCTGGCCAGCGCGGGCGCGACGGTGGTGGTGAACTCGTTCCATTCCCGTGACGAGGGCGAGCGGACGGTTCAGGAGATTATTGACGCGGGGGGGAGGGCGTTCCACGCGTGGGGGTCGGTGGCGCAGGAGGAGCACCTGGACCGGATGTTCGCCAGCATCGAGGCGCAGTTCGGTGGGTTGGATTTCCTGGTGTGCAACGCGTCCAACGGCCTCATCGGACCGTTTGACCGGATTGCCCCGCGCGACTGGGACAAGGCGTTCCGTACGTGCATCACGGGGACCTATGAGTGCGCCATGCGCGCGCGGCCCCTGATGGCTCGGCGTGGAGGCGGCGGCATCGTGACGATGTCCACCTCCATGTCCCAGCGGTACATGCACGACCTGGGCTGTCAGGGCGTGGTGAAGGCCGGGGTGGAGTCGTTGACGCGCTACCTGGCCGCGGAGCTGGCGCCGGATGGCATCCGGACCAACTGCGTGTCCGCGGGACCGGTGCATGGAGAGCTGCTGCGCATGTTCCCCGACGCGGCGAGCCGGGTCACGCGCTGGGAGGCGGCCACGCCAGGCGGGGAGCTCTGCACCGCCGAGGATGTCGCCGACGTCACCGAGCTCCTCCTGGGGCCCAGGACGCGCCGGGTGAACGGCGCCATCTGGGTGGTGGATGCGGGGCTCTCCGGCACGGTGGACGGCCTGCTGCCGGACGCACGGCGTCCCGTGGCGCAGCGCTTGGCTCACCCCCATGACCACGACGTGCGAGCGCTCCTCGCGCTCGACTCCTGAACCCTCGTACCGGAGCCAATCGCCATGGGTTACTTCGCGGTCCCGTACGACATTCATTTCGATGACACGATGGCCTACGGGAGCCATCACTTCCTCACGAACTTCAAGTTTCAGTGTGCTGGGCGGGAGCACCTGCTCTTCAGCCCGGACGTGTTCGACGTGCCGGAGTTCCGGCGCGACTTCGACCAGGTGCTGCTGCTCACCTACGAGGGCTACTCGCGCAACCTGGCACCGGCCAACCTGGGAGACCGGTTGGTGGTGCTGACGACACTGGAGGAGCGGGGAGAGGTCTCCATCCGCTTCTGCTTCCGGACCTTCAAGAGCGATGGGTCGCCGGTGGCGTGCGGCTTCCAGACGGTGCTCTGTGCGGACCGGACGTCGGGCGCCCTGTGCTCTTTTCCCGCGTCCTTCCTGCGGTGCTTCGACTCCCTGTCGGGCATCTTCGAGCGCGCCGGGGCACGGAGCTTCCGGGACTGCGTCCAGCAGGGAGGCTCGGCGCTCAAGGACGTGTTTCCGGAGCCTCTCCGGGCGCTGGCGAAGTCGCTGCTCGCGGACCCGGCGTCCCTGGGGACGTCCCGCATCGTTTCGCTGGAGGGGGCGCCCGCGGCGCGTGCCGCCGCGCGGCCCGATGCACTGGTGCTGCCGCCGGGGGCGACGGCATTCCTGTTCGCCGGGCAGGGTTCGTTCGAGCCCGGGCTCTACCTCCAATTGAAGGCGCTTGAGCCTGACTTCGGAGACGAGCTTCAGGGGATCGCCGCCGCATGTCGGGCGGCCGGGGTGGAGGCGGAGCCGTTGCTTGTCGCGCGTGACGTCTCGGAGGTCCGGCGTGCGCTGGAACAGCGGCCTCAGCTCGACCAGCTGGGCATCTACCTGTCCGGCGTCCTGGGGGCTCGGTGGATGCAGCGTCAGGGGGCGCGGCCGGACGTGTTCGTGGGGCACAGCTTCGGGGAGATTGCCGCGATGACGGCGGCGGGTGCGCTCGACTTGAGCGCTGGCGCGCAGGTGGTCTGCCAGCGCATCCGGGCGCTTCAGGTGCTTCCCGACGACTTCGGGACGCTGGCGGCGGTGGCGCTCGGTGAGCCCGAGGCCGCCCGCGCCATCGCGGAGTGCGGCGCGTCGGGGTTGCACATCGCGGGACGCAATCATGCGCGGCAGACGGTGGTCGCGGGAGCGCGCGGTCCGCTCGAGCGTCTCCGCGCGCTGCTGGAAGGCCGGGGGCAGGGCTTCACCTTCGTTTCGAGCCGGTACCCCTTCCACCATCCAGACCTGGCGCCAGCCGCGAAGGCCTTCCGCGAGCTGCTGGGCCGTGTGCCCATGCAGGCGCCGCGTGGCCGCGTCTATTCGCCCATTGAGCGGCGCGCCTATGTGGGCGGGCAGCCAGAGTTGGCGGATGCGCTCGCATCGCACCTGGTGCGCTCGTTCGATTTCCTGGGGACGGTGGAGACGCTGTCCCGCGCGGGGTGCACGCGCTTCGTGGACTGCGGAACCACGGGAGTCCTGGCGCGCATCGTCCAGAAAATCATCCCGGCGGAGACGGCTGCCGAGGTGAGCGTCATCAGCAAGCTGCTTCCGGTTGAACCGAAGTCCGTGGATGTCGCCGCGGTCGACGACAGCGGCATTGCCGTGGTGTCGCTGGGCTGCATCCTCCCCGGGGGAGCGAAGGACCCGGAGACGTACTGGCAGAACATCCGGAAGGGCATCAGCGGCATCGTCGACCAGGGCCTGCTGAAGCCCGAGTTGGTGACGGACTTCGCGGGCCCCGCGGGGACTCCAGACCGGACGTACACCCTGCTGTCGGGGTGTGTGCGGGACGAGGACCTGGTCCCGCCGCCGGGCTTCGACTCGGCGCGTTTCCAGCGGTACGTCCGCGAGCAGAAGCTGCTGGCCATCGCCCTTTCGCAGGCCGTGCAGGGACTGAAGCCCATGGCATTGAAGGCGCCCGCGCGCATCCAGTGCCTGCTCGGTTCGACGGCGGAGGGGTCGGCCGAGTACGACGCCGCGCTGAGCGTGGAGGCTGGGGAGGCCCTGCTGTGCGCCCGGGGCGAGCGGGTTCAGGACGTCGCGGCGCTCGCGAGCGCGGCCCGTGAGGCATTTGGGGTGGACGCCATCTCCAGTGACCTGGCGCCGCATCCCACGTTGCAGGCCGTGGTGACGGACGTGGTGGGGCAGGGCGTCGCCACCACGCTGCTGGACGCTGCTTGTGCGTCGTCGCTCTATGCCATGGCGCTGGGCATGAAGGCGATCGAGCGTGGGGACGCGGACCTGATTCTCGCGGGCGGCGTGTTCTCGCCGGGGCCTGGCAACAGCTGTCTGTTCTCCCAGTTCAACGGACTGTCCGCCACGGGGAGCCGGCCCTTTGACGCGCGCGCGGACGGCGTCATCTTCGGTGAAGGCGCGGGCGTCGTGGGGCTGATGCGCTTGAAGGACGCCGTCGCGGCGGGGCACCGGGTCCATGCCGTCATTCGCGGCGCGGGGCTCTCCAGTGATGGCCGGAGCAGCTCGGCGAATGTGCCCCGGTCGGAGGGGCAGGTGGCCGCGATGGAGGCGTGCTATTCGGGAGCCCAGGTTGACCCGGCGAGCGTGCAGTATGTCGAGGCGCACGGGACGGCCACTCCCGCGGGGGACGCCACCGAGCTCAAGTCGATTGCTCGCGTCTTTGGTGGCAAGCGCAGCGGCGTTCAGCTCGCCAGCGTCAAGGCGTTGATTGGCCACGTGGGCTGGGCCGCGGGTGCCGCTTCGGTCATCAAGCTGTGCAAGGCGATGGAGCATCGGACCTTCCCGGTGCAGTCCAACTTCGATGCGCCCGGTGCCGCGCTGCGAGCCATGGGGCCGGGCTTCGAGGTGAACACGCGCGAGCAGCCCTGGCCGGAGAACGGCGAATTGCCTCGTCGTGCCGCCACCAACGGTTTTGGCTTCGGCGGAACCAATGCCCACCTGGTGCTGGAGGAGTACCGGGGGCCTTCGTCAGCGCCGAGGTCGCGCGAGGGCATCCCGTCGGACGCCGAACTCGTGGTCGTGGCCGCGGAGGGATTGTTCCCGGATGGACGCGGGCGACCCGAAGCAGGTGTTCCCGTCGAGCCAGGCACGCGCTTCGACCTGCAGGCACTGCGCCTGCCGCCCACTGTGCGCCTGCTGCCCGACATCTCCGAGGACATGGATGCGACGCATCACCTGGGGCTCGTGGTCGCGAGTGCGCTCGTCCAGAAGCTGGGGACGTTCGACACGCTCCGCGCGGGGACGGCCATCGTGTTGGGGCTCGAAGGCAAGACGCGCCGTGGCGTCGAGGCCGTCCAGCGCGTCCTGTCCTTCACGCTGCAACGGCGCTTGCGGGAGAAGGCTCATCGCGAGCCAGCGTCCGCCGCGGTGCTGCCCCTGGCGGAGCGTCTTCACTCCGCGGTGATGGGGAGCCTCCGTCCCTCGGGGCCGTACACGCTCCAGGGGATGATGCCGAACGTCACGCCCGGCCGTGTCGCGGGGGCGCTCGACGTCAAGGGGCCCAACTTCGTGGTGGATGCGGGGGCGGCGTCGTCTTCGGCGGCGCTCCAGGCTGCGCGAGGGCTGCTGGAGAGCGGCTTCGAGCTGGTCCTCGTGGGCAGTACGCACATCGGCAGGCCGGGTGAACTCAGGGGGGCACAGCCGCCCGAGGAAGGCGCGGCGCTCTTCGCCGTGACGACGGCGGAGAAGGCCCGAAGGCTCGGCTTGACGCCCATGTGCCACCTCCGGCTTTCGACTCGTGGCGCGAAGGGGGCGGGTGCGGGTGTCGACCTGCCACCGCACTCGGCGGCGGAGAGCCTGGCGTTGCTGCGCGCCGTCCAGGCGGCGGCGGAGGGCCGTGCTGGCACGCTGCGGTTCCACCCCGATGCCGCGACGGGTGTCCGGCTGGAAGTGCAGCTCCGGCCGATATCGCTTCGGACGCATCCTGATGCCGTGACGGACGGCCGAAGCGAGCTGCCATCCCGGCCACCAGAAGGAATAAGACTGGGTGCCTCCCGTCCCGTTGAATCCGCGTCGTCACCAGTCGACGGCGCCTCGGGAGGCTTCGACCATGCCGCGCCCATTCAGTACCTGTCGCCCGTGCTGGTGGAGCGGCCAGCTCGGAAGACGCGGCCGTCATATCTCAGAGGTCGTCGGGTGCTGTTCATCGCGGAGGACGTGACACTCGCGCGCGAGCTCGCGGCCCGGGCCGATGCCCTTTGTGGAGCGGAGCACCTGATTCTCTGCCCGGGAACAGGTTCGGATTCGGGACGCCTCCGGTACGTCGACCTCACGACTGACGCCTCAGCGGAGGCCGGACTGGCCGCGTCTGGCTTCGAGCCCGAGGTCATCCTCGCGGTCAGCCGCAGCGAGGCAGGGGCGCTCGAGGCCGCGGTGGTCGCGGACACCGCGATGAAGCACGGGGCCCTGGAGTTGCTCTTCCTGGTCGCCCGTCGCGCGTATGAGCGCCTGTCTCGTGGTGAAGTGGAGCTGGTGAGCCTGTGCATTGGCGCCGTGGGTCCACGGCGATGCCTGCATCCAATGTCGGGACTGTTCGCGGGAATGCTCAAGTCCATCGGGCGGGAAGTGCCTGCCCGGAAGGTTCGGGCCATCTCCACCACGGCCATGCCGGTCCAGGAGGCGCTCGAGCTGGCCGAGGCTGAGCTGGGCTCGGAGGTGGACGGGAATCACTCCATCGAGGTCTGCTTTGATGGTCCGCTGCGCTGCGTCCGCGTGCTGCGGGTGACGGACATCACGGCGGACCCGGTGGCGACGCTCGATGCGCGCTCGGTGGTCCTGCTCACGGGCGGAGGGCGGGGCGTCACGGCGGTCCTCGCGGGGGCCCTGCTCAAGCGGTTTGGATGCAAGGTGGTGCTCGTAGGCCGGAGTGACCCGGATGAGGCACCCTTGCGCGTGCTCCAGACCCGTGAGGAAGACCTGCCGGCGGTGGAGCGGGAGTTCTACGCCTCGGAGCTGGCCAGCAACCGGGGCGTGCGCATGCCAGCGCTGCGCAAGCGCTTCGAGCGCTTCCTGGCCGCTCGCGAGCTGAAGGCCACGCTGGAGGGCCTGAGCCGGCTCCCGGGCGAGGTGCTCTACCGGGCCGCGGACGTGACGCGCGCGGCGGACGTGGATCGCGTGGTCCAGGAGATCGTCGACACGCATGGGCGGCTGGACCTGGTGGTGCATGGGGCGGGCACGCAGACGTCCAAGAAGCTGAACCGGAGGCAGCTCGGGGAGCTGCGCACGAACCTGGGCACCAAGCTGCTGGGGCTCCGGAACCTGCGGGAGGCCTGCGTGGGCCGGCTCGCGCGGCCGGTGCCGTTCCACGTCCTCACCTCCGCGTTCAGCTACATCGGGAATGACGGGCAGGCGGACTACGGCGCGGCGAACGAGGCGCTGGACCGGCTCTGCGCCTGGGTCAGCGACGCGAGCCAGGAGGTCCGTTGGTGCAGCGTGGGCTGGCTGGCCTGGGACGGAATCGGCATGACGCGGGGCTCGGAGTACCGCGTGCTCGGGGCCAGCCGGCATCTGCGTGGCATCCGAGCGGAGGAGGGCGAAGCGCTCTTCCTCCAGCTCGTGGATGGGCGGCCTCGACAGGCCATCAACGTCCAGCTCACGGAGAGCGAGCGTTCCTACTACGCACTGGAGGTCCTGCCCGCGGAGGAGTCGCGTTCCGCGTCGGCTGGGCCCGTGCAGCGCGAGCTGGTCGTGGACGCGGCGAGTGTGCCGTGCCTGGAGGACCACCTCGTGCGTGGCACGCCCACGTTGCCTGGGGCCTGGGCGTTGGACCTGATGCTGCAAGCGGCGGTGGGCAACGGGCGGCCGGAGCTGCGCACCGTCACCATCGAGGACGTCCGGTTCTCGCGCTTCATCCGCGTCAAGCCGGGGGGCCGCCAGCGCCTGCGCGCCGAATGCACGCCCCTCATCGATGTGCCCGGACGTCTTGGCGTGCGGGTCCGGCTGATGGGGGACATCGTCCATGCCTCGGGGGTCGTGCTGGAGAAGGACCTCGTCTATGCGGAGGCGCGGTTCACGCTGACGGCGGAGCCGCCTCGGGGCACGCCGGAGCTGGATGCGGCGGTGCCGTCGGGACAGGCACTGCGGGTCCACGACCCGCACTGCGCCGCGGGAGCGCCCATCGAGCTGCGGAAGATGTTCGACTGCCTGGAGGAGATTCACATCGAGCCGTCGGCCCGGTTCGCGCGGCTGGGGCTGCCGACCGAGCCGCGTCAGGCGGGCAGCACCGTGCCCGCGCTCGTCCTGGATGCCGCCTTGCGGCTGAGCGCGATGCACGTGGATGGGGAGTCGAGCGCGGTGTTCGCGCCCATCCAGTTCCAGCGGGCCACGTTCGACCGGAGCCTGGTGGACGTCCGGGGTGGCGCGCCGCTTCGCCTCTCATTGAAGGCTCTTCCGCCGCGAGTGGATGGCGACCTGCTGGAGTGCGGCAGCGTCGCGGCGCTCGACGAGGCGGGGCGGCTTCGGATGTTGCTCGAGGGCGGCCTTGCGCGGCCCATGGCTTGAGACCTCCTACCTTCGGGTGAACGCATGAGTTCTTCGATTCCGCAGGCGGGCTTCATTCCCGCCGATGACCCCCGGCGGCTGCGGTCCGAGCTGCGCCGGGTGATGCCGCCGGAGTCCTTCCAGCCGCAGCCCCTGCGAGGCGTCATCGCGCTCGGGCTGGTTCCGGTGATGGGGGGCTTGATGTGGGCCGCGGGAAGCGGGCGGCTGCCGTGGTGGGCGTGCCTGCTCATCTCGTTCGTGCTCGGGCAACTGGTAACGGCCGTGGGGCTCGCGGCGCATGAGGCGCTGCACCACGCGGTGTTCCGCAGCAGGGCGCTCGAGAGTCTCCTGGGCTGGGTGGGCTTCAGCCCATTCCTGGTGACGCCTGGGAACTGGCGGGCGTGGCACGTCCAGGCACACCACAGCGCGGCGAACGTCCTGGTTCGCGACCCGGACATCCTGCCGCGTCAGAGTGAGTGGCGGACCCAGTGGTTCGCCAAGGTGTTCCACGCGATGTCCCCGGGTTCGGGCTCGTTGCTGAGCTTCGTCAGCTTCAGCTTCTTCTTCACCGCGCAGGGACAGGCGTTCCTCTGGCACCACAGCCGGCTGCCGCAGTTCCAGCATGTGCACATGCACCGGACGCGGGAGCGCATCCTCACGGTGCTCGTGACGCTGGGCTGGGTCGCGGTGGGCTGGTGGATGGGGCCGCTAGGGGCGCTCTATGCGCTCATCCTTCCGCTCCTCATCGGCAACGTCACCTTGATGATCTACATCGCCACCAACCACTGGCTGCTGGCCGCGCACGAGGAGTCCGACAACCCCTTCGTGAACACGGCCAGCGTGGCGACGCATCCGGTGATGGACTGGCTGCACTACAACTTCAGCCACCATCAGGAGCACCACATCTTCCCGGCGATGAGCCCGAAGTTCGCGCCGCTGCTTCGCAAGCAGCTGCGCGAACTCAACCCCGAAGCGTCGCAGGTGTACCCGCACCTGCACGCGCTTCGGATGTTGTACCGGCGCCCGGCGCTCTATTCCGAGGATGGACAGACGCTCATGACGTCAGAGGGGACGCCGTCGATTCCCACGGACGAGCTACGCCGCCAGCTCAAGGCCCCGGAGGTCGCCAGCGCCCGCTAATCCTGCTCGTGGTGTACCCCTACGCTGCTCCATAGGTGAGCACCAGGTTTCCACAGCGGAACGCGCGCTGATCCAGGAGCCGCAGCTTGCATGGCTTCGTGAAAACCGTGCGCCCGCCACCCAGCGCGACCGGGACAATCACGAACTGGTACTCGTCCACGAGCCCTGCCTCGCCGAGTTGCGTGGCCACGCTGCCGCTGCCGAGCAAGGTGATGCCGGGCCCACCGCTCGCTTTGAGGGCGCGCACGGCCTCAATCAAATCGCCCTTCAGGAGCTGCGTGTTGCTCCACGTCGGCTGGATCGTCCTCGACACGACGAACTTCGCCGCGGCGTTCATGCCCTTGGCGACGACCGGCATCTGCTGCATTGCGAGCGGCGTCGGCCAGTACGCCTCCATCATTTGGTACGTCTTGCGGCCGAACAGCAACGCGCCGCGCGAGCGCGCGTTACTCCCAACCCAGTCGGCGAACTCAGGATCCTCCCGGCCAGCGTGCGCCCAGCTCATGTCGCCGCGAGCGTCAGTGAAGTACCCATCGACCGAGATCGATTCGAAGACCCGAAGTCGCTGCATCCCTGCCTCCCGTGGAGGGAGGCATACTTTAGAAATATCTTGATTGAAAAGCGTCCGCGACGAATGGCCCCGCGTTGGCGCATGCGGTGCCGCGCACGGGCCCCGCCCGTCATCAAGCCTTCCGGCACGACGTCCACCGGACGGCTACGCCGAACGTGAAGTGAATGGCCTGGATGCAACGAGCGGAGGTGCTCGGATCCAGGCCTTCACCAGCGGTGGGCGCTCGACGTTTTTCGTCCTGGCATCAGGCCGTGGCGGAGCGCACCGCCGCGAGCAGCTCGCCGGAGTCGACGAGCTGGGTCACCGCCTCGATGTCCCGGTGCAGCTCGCGGTCCTTGTCCATGTGGGGGACCTTCGAGCGGACCAGCTCGTACGCCGCGAGGGCGCCCTTGCCGGGCTTCAGCGGCAGGCGGAAGTCCAGGGCCTGCGCCGCCACCAGGATTTCAATCGCGAGGCACGAGCGGGCGAAGTCGCTGACCTGACGGCCCTTGAGCGCCGCCGTCATGCCCATGGACACGTGGTCCTCGCGGCCCGCGGACGACGGAATCGAGTCCACGGACGCGGGGTGGCTCAGCACGCGGGACTCGGCCACCAGCGCCGCGCTGGTCACCTGCGCGATCATGAAGCCGGAGTTCAGCCCGGAGTTCTTCGCCAGGAACGCGGGCAGGTTGGACAGCGCCGGGTTCACGAGCTGCTCCACGCGCCGCTCGCTGATGGACGACAGCTGCGTCAGCGCCATGGCCACCACGTCCATGGCCAGGGAGATGGGCTGGCCGTGGAAGTTGCCGCCCGACACGATGCGCTCCGTGTCCGCGAACACGAGCGGGTTGTCCGTGGCGCTGTTGACCTCCACCTCCAGGATGCGTCGGGAGAACGCGATGCCCTCACGCGCCGCGCCGTGCACCTGCGGCATGCAGCGCAGGGAGTAGGGGTCCTGCACCTTGCTGCAGTGGATGTGTGACTCCACCAGCTCGCTGCCCACCAGGATGCGCCGCAGGTGCGCTGCCACGTCCTTCTGGCCCGGGTGCGCGCGCACGTCGTGAATCTCGGGGATGAAGGGCTTGTGGCTTCCCAGCAGGCCCTCCAGCGTCATGGCGCCCGCGACGTCGGCGAGGTCCGCCAGGGACTCCGCGCGGAGCTGGAGCAGGGTGCCCACGGCGCACATGGCCTGGGTGCCGTTCACCAGGGCGAGGCCCTCCTTGGCCTCCAGCACCACCGGCTGCAGGCCCGCGCGCTCCAGCGCCTGCTTCGCGGGCATCCGCTGGCCCTGGTAGAAGGCCTCGCCTTCGCCGATGAGGACGAGCGCCAGGTGCGCCAGCGGGGCCAGGTCTCCGGAGGCGCCCACGCTGCCCCGCTCGGGGACCACGGGCACGACCTCCCGGTTCAGCATGTCCAGCGCCAGGGCCAGCGTCTCCATGCGGATGCCGGAGTAGCCCTTGGCGAGCACATTACAACGCAGCAGCAGCAGCGCTCGGGCTTCCGGCAGGGGGAGGGGCGTGCCGACGCCACAGGCGTGGGACAGGATGAGGTTGCGCTGGAGGTCGCGCAGGTCCTTCTTGTCGATGCGGACCTCGGCCAGCGTGCCAAAGCCGGTGTTGATGCCGTAGGCGGGCGTGTCTCCGGCGGCGACGCGGTCCACCAGGGCGCGCGAGGCCCGCACGCGGGTGGCGGCGTCGGGCGACAGCTCCACGGTGGCCTCGTTGCGAGCCACCTGGAGGATTTCCTCGAGCTTCAGGGTGTCACCGTCGATGAGGATACGGGGGCGCGACATTCGGGGCTCCAAGGGGTGCGGCGAAAGGGCGGGCACCCTAGCGTAAACGGGTGCGGGGGTGCTGGCCGGCGCTTTACACCCAGCGGCCGGGCTCGTATAGCTCCCGCCCGTCTGAAGAGGGAGGTTGCAGGCGCCGTGGCACTCATCGTCCAGAAGTATGGCGGTACCTCCGTAGGTGACGTGGCCCGCATCAAGAACGTGGCCCTTCGCTGTCTGGCCGCCCAGGAGGCCGGGCATGACGTGGTCGTCGTCGTGTCCGCCATGTCCGGCGAGACGAACCGGCTGCTGAAGCTGGTGACGCAGATCACCGACCGGCCGGACGAGCGCGAGCAGGACGTCGTCGTGGCCACCGGTGAGCAGGTCACCATCGGCCTGCTGGCCATGGCCATCCACGCCCAGCAGGGGAAGGCGACCAGCTTCCTCGGGCACCAGGTGCGCATCGTCACCGACAGCACCTTCTCCAAGGCGCGCATCAAGAGCATCGACGCGCAGCCCATCCGCGCCGCGCTGGCCCGGGGGCACATCGTCGTGGTGGCGGGCTTCCAGGGCGTGGACGAGTCCGGCAGCGTCACCACGCTGGGCCGTGGCGGCTCCGACACTACCGCAGTGGCGGTGGCCGCCGCGCTGAACGCGGACGCCTGTGAAATCTACACGGACGTGGACGGCGTCTACACGACCGACCCCAACATGGTTCCGTCCGCGCGCAAGCTGGACCGCATCACCTACGAGGAGATGCTGGAGCTGGCCAGCGTGGGCGCCAAGGTGTTGCAGATCCGCTCGGTCGAGTTCGCCATGAAGTACAAGGTGCCGCTGTGGGTGAAGTCGTCCTTCACCGACGACCCCGGCACCCTCGTGTGTGAGGAGGACAGTTCCATGGAGGATGTGCTGGTCCGCGGCGTCGCGTATGACCGCAACGAGGCGAAGATCATGGTGTGCGGTGTGCCGGACGTCGCGGGCGCCGCGGCGAAGATCTTCGGTCCGCTCAATGAGAAGCACATCGTGGTGGACCTCATCGTTCAGAACCCGTCCAAGGATGGCCGCACGGACGTGACCTTCACCGTGGGCAAGACGGACTTCGTCACCGCGCAGGAAGTGGTGCGGAAGGTCGCCGAGGAGATTGGCGCGTCCGGCATCGAGACGGACGGGGACATCGCCAAGGTGTCCATCGTGGGCGTCGGTATGCGCAATCACTCGGGCGTGGCGGCGCGGATGTTCCAGGCGCTGTCCGCCGAGGGCATCAACATCCAGATGATCTCCACGTCGGAGATCAAGGTGTCGTGCGTGGTCCACGCCAAGTACACGGAGCTGGCCGTGCGCGCGCTGCACACCGCCTTCGGGTTGGATCAGCCGATGCCGCCGGAGGGCGTCTCCGCCGTCTCCGAGACGGCGGCCCTGATGGGCGAGAAGGTCTGAGGGCGTGGCGAGCCGCACCGCCGCGCTCGCCGCCGTGGCGCTGGGGGTGTTGGGCGTGGGCGTGATCGCACGCCTGCGCTGGCCGGATGCGGCGCCCGCGTTGGACTGCGCCGCTGCGTCAGTGCGGATCCGTCCGGATGGTGTGGCCGTCTGCGGTGACGGCGCGGTGCCGACCGGGGCGCAGGCGCTGGCCCTGGGGCGTCCGTTGGACTTGAACTCGGCGACCGAAGAGGAGCTCGCCCTGCTCCCAGGCGTCGGGCGTTCCCTGGCGCGGAGCCTCGTGGAGGCTCGCGAGGCGCAGGGCGGGTTCAAGAGCTGGGATGACGTGGATGCCGTTCGTGGCGTGGGTGCTGCCAAGTTGCAGACCCTCCGGGCGGCCGCGGCGCTTGGAGCGCCTCCGGACGCCGGGCCCGTGTGGTAAGCACGTCGGGTGCAGATCTCGTGCCCTCAGTGCTCGATGCAGTACGTCCTCGACTCCCGCCTGCTGCCACCGGGCGGCGCCTCCGTTCAGTGCACGCGCTGTGGTCACGTGTTCAAGGCCGCGCCACACGGCGCGCCGCCGCCCTCGCTTTCAACGCCGGCGGTGACGGGCGGGGCGGCGCCCGCGCGCTCGAGCATGAAGTCCACGCAGCTCTTCGGGGGGACGCCCCCTGGCGCCACGGCGGGTGCGTCCGTCACGACGACGACGCAGGTGTTCGGCGCGGGGGCCGCGGAGCGTCCGGCGCAAACACCTTTGCCGGGGGCGCCAGCGGGTACGACGCAGTCGTACGGTGCGGTGGCCTCGAAGGGGCAGGGCGCCGACAACGCGACGCAAGCGTTTGGAGCGGTGCCTCCCGTTGGAACCCCGCGGACCGTCGGGGCCGCTCCGGCAGCGAGCAACGCGACGCAAGCGTTCGGGGCGGCGCCCCCAGTGGGCAGGACGCAGGCCTTCGCCGAGGTGCCGGGCCCGCGGCATGCAAGCAACGCGACGCAGGCATTCGGCGCGGTGCCTCCGGTCGCCTCCGAGCCGCGGACGCAGGCGTTCGGGACAATCCCCTTCAGGGGACCGGCGGCCGATGCCGGCGCCTCGCCGCAGGGCGGGGCTCCCGGAGCCGGGACACAGGCGTTCGGCGCGGTGCCTCCGGTGGCACCTGCGATTCCCATTGTGGGAAGGACGCAGACCTACGGCGCGGTTCCCGGACAGCAACCTGGGTCGCCAGTGAGTGCCGGACATGGCTCCGTGGCACCAGGTCACGCGACCCAGACCTTTGGTGCGTACGCTCCCGCGCGGGCTGGCGCCTCCATGACGCCAGACCCGGGCTCTGTGCCCACGCCTCCTCCCGTGAGCCCGGTTCACGCCGCCGGGGCGCAGGTTGCATCCCAGGGCGCCGCCTCGCCGGACGGCGTCCCTGTTGGATTCGCCGCGCCTCCCGCGAGTGATTCCGTGGCGCCGCTGGGGCGCAGTCAGACGTTCAGCGCCGTTCAGCCGCCTGCCTCCGAGGCGCCTGTGGGGTCGAAGCGGGTCTTCGGCTCCGTGCCGCCCGTTCCCATGCCCGCACTCGATGCCGCCGAACCCTTCGCGGGCGTCCGGTCGACGAGCCCCTTCGGTCTGTCACCGCTGTCCGGCGCTGATGGTGGCATCCAGCTCCCTCCTGAAGCGGAGCCCGCCGCCACGCCGGGCACGGGGACAGGGGGGCCGAGCTCCCTCGACGACTCCAGAGGCTCGGACCTGGGCCCTCTGGCGGGAGCCGCGTCGCGCCGGGCCCCGCTGGAGCTCCCTCCGGACCTGATTGCGTCGACCCGCCTGTCGATGGACGGCGCGCGAGCGTTCGAGAACGGCGGCGCTCAACGAATCCGTCCCCGAGTTGTGTTGGCCAGCCTGTTCGGGCTCCTCGTGGTGGCCTCGCTGGGCTACGTCGCGCTGAAGAATCGCGGGGTGGAGATTCCCGCCACCGTGGTGGAGGCGACGGACCGAGCATCGGTGCTGCTCCGTCGGGATGACGCAGCCTCTCGCGAGCAGGCCATCGAGCGGCTGCGAGTCATCGCCATCGCGAATCCCGGCTACGTCGACGTCCAGGCCGAGCTGGCGGTGGCGCTCACCCTGAAGCTGTCCGACGTCCAGGCCGATTCCGAACGGCTGCGGCTCCGGGGCGATGCCATTGCCCGGGGGCTGGAGGCCGCGGCGAAGATGCGCGTCCTGGCCGAACAGGTGGCTCGCCGCACCTCGCTCCAGCAAGAGCAGGAGGCCAACGCGCGCGACATGGCGTCCCTGCGTGTCACCACCGATACGCTGCGCAAGGAACTGGACGTGCAGTTGTCCCAGTTGAGCAAGGCGCCGGAGTCCGAGCCGCCCAGCGCCGCGGCGGCACGGCTCAAGGCTCGCGCCCTCCATGCCGCTGTCCTGGCGGCGCCGGACTCCCTGGCCCTGGCAGAGCGTCTGCGCAACGTGGAGCGCGCACCGCATCCGTGGAGCACGCTGGTTCGGGCCGAGTACGCGATGAGCGCCGGGTCGCCGCCGGAGTCGCTCGAGGCGGTGGCCAAGGCGCTGGATGCGCTGCGCCAGGCTGACAGCACGCTGCTGCGCGCCTACCTGCTCGGCGCGCGCGTGGCGCTGAAGCTGAAGGACACGGCCACCGCTCGTTCACTCCTGGACGACGCCGTGGCGCTGAACCCGAACCACCAGGCGGCGGCTCGGCTGATCGCGCAGATTGACGCGGACGCCGCCTCGCCCTGAAACGACGACCGCGTCCTCAAGCGCGAGGGCTGGAGAAAGTCCAGTCCCGCACCCAGCGCCGAGCCCTCCGTGGCGCCACTGCGTGTGATTTCAAGTGCGTGGAGGAGGCACGCCTCTTGCTGAACCCGGACCCGTTTCGAGGACTGGGTGCTTGGGAGGCAGGGTTGATGGCGGAGGTCTTCTTCTGGAGTGCGGTGCTGCTGCTCGCGCACACTTACTTTCTCTACCCCTTGAGCCTTTTTTTGCTCGAGGGGGCCGCGCAGGTGCTCAAGAACGCCCGCGATGTACGGCGCGCGGAAACAGTCAAGCAGGGCTCCGGCGGGCAGCGGGCGTTGCCCTCGGTGAGCCTGGTGGTGGCGGCCTACAACGAGGCCTCGTGCATCCAGCAGAAGCTGGAGAACAGCCTCGCGCTGGCGTACCCGGCGGAGCGGTTCGAGGTGCTCATCGGTTCGGATGGTTCGTCGGACGGGACGGATGAGCTCGTCCGCGGCTGCTCCGACGCGCGGGTGCGGCTGTCGCCGGCGCCTCGGGCGGGCAAGACGACGGTGCTCAACCGCTGCATCCCCGTGGCGCGGGGGGACATCGTCGTCCTCTCCGACGCCAACACGATGATTGAACCCGAGGCCATCGAGCGGCTGGTGCGCCACTTCGAGGACCCGGAGGTGGGGGCTGTCTGCGGCAAGCTGCGGCTCTACAACCCCACGAAGCAGGACTACGAGGAGAGCGCGTACTGGAGCTACGAGTCGCTCATCAAGATGTACGAGGGGCGGCGCGGCGCGGTGGTGGGGGCGAACGGTGGCCTCTATGCCATCCGGCGCTCGCTGTTCACCCAACTGCCGCCGTCCACTATCGTGGACGACTTCGTGATTCCGCTGCGCATCCTGGAGCAGGGCTACAAGGTCGTCTACGAAGAGCACGCCGTGGCGCACGAGGAGACCACGGAGGATTACGGCAAGGAGTTCGGCCGCCGGGCGCGCATCGCCGCGGGCAACTTCCAGAGCATCCGCATGGTGCCCGGTCTGCTGCTGCCGACCGCGGGCTTCCCGGCCTTCGCCTTCTGGTCGCACAAGCTGCTGCGCTGGTGCGCCCCCGCGTTGATGGTGCTGGCGCTGGTGGCGAACCTGTTCCTGCTGGACCGGCACTTCTACCAGTTCACCTTGTTCAGCCAGGCGCTGTTCTACGCGCTCGCGTACCTGGGGAAGACGGGGGTGCTGAAGCGGGGCACGGCGAAGAAGGCCGCGTCGGTGGCGTACTACTTCGTGACCATGAACCTGGCCATCGTCGTGGGGTTCTGGCGCTTCCTGCGCAACTCGCAGCGCGCCGCGTGGGACCGGACGGCGCGCGCGTAGTCGGAGTCCAGGAGCCCGTTACCGCAGTGCCACGGGGACGGGCTTCTGGGCCTTGGGGTGCTTGGGCAGCACGCTGCCGTAGCCTCCGAAGAGCTGCCCGGTGAGGACGGGCGCGCGGTTGGGGCCCGGGTGCCGGAGCATGTCATTGAGCACCTCGCCCGTCTTCGGGTCCCTCCGCAGGTGCGGGCGCTCCAGGTTCATGCGGTAGCGCACGACGCCGCGGCGCACGCGGTGGATGACGGTGACTGTCCCGCTGGCGCTCACGTTCTCCACGATGCCCACGTGGGTGAGGCCGTCGTTGCGGCGCCCGTCGCGGTTCTGGTCATACGTCTCGTTGAAGAAGACGAGGTCGCCCGGGGTCGGCCGCTCTTCCGAATACACGCGGCCTCGCGAGCGGGCGAAGCGGTACATGGCGGTGACGCCGTTGTCGCCGGGCCGCACCGTCCCCCGGAAGGTGACGCCGGCCTGGGCGTAGACGCCTTCGATGAGGCCCGTGCAGTCGGACGGGTACTTCCGGCCGTTGAGCGAGACCTGCGTCTTGCCCACCAGCGAGCGCGCCGTCGTCACCACCCTGGCGCGGGCGTCACCGGCCACGGGGGTGGGGCGCGTGGCCCGGGCCGGCGTCGCGCGGGACTTTCCACCCGGCGCCCTGGCCGGGCGGGCGGCCACCTTGCCGGGACGCGCCGCGGGCGCCTCGCGGTTCGCCGTGGCCACCTGCTTGGACAGGGACTCACGCGGGAAGGCGGGCGGGGAGGCGGAGCGGTAGCGAAGACTGTAGGAGTCCAGCCATGGCTCCAGCGGCGCGCCCGTGGTGGCGCAGCCGGTCGCCAGCGTGGCGAGGATTCCCATCAGCGTGACTGTCCTCATGGTGCGACCTCCCTGTAGCGTCCTGGGGGCACATGGTCCGCCCGGGACGCTGTGTCGTCAAAAAACCTACCCAGGCAACCGTCCGTCCAGGCTCGGGTTTCCGGGTGGGCGCGGGTGCGGTATTGCTCCAGGGACATGGCCTCCTTTCGCCGAGCCCTCGCCGTCCTGTTACTGGCCACTGGCTGCCTCCCCTCGCCGTATGACCGCGCGGCGAAGAAGGACACCATCGACGGCTATCGCGCCTTCCTTCGCGAGTATCCCACGCACGCGGACACCGACGCGGCCGAGGCGCGGCTGGAGGAGCTGGAGTTCGAGGAGGCCAAACGCCTGCACACGGTGATTGCCTACAAGCGCTTCCTGGAGGCGTACCCCGACGCGTCCCAGGCGCGCACGGCGAAGACGCTGCTGGAGGGCCTGCGCTTCAACGGGGCGAAGGAGACGGACTCCGTCGCCGGCTGGCGTCAGTTCCTCCAGGAGCACCCGGAGGGCGTCCAGCGGGAGGAGGCGAAGCGCCTGCTGGCGGAGGCGGAGGCGCGCGAGCTGGCCACCACGGAGGATCCGCGCAAGCTGGCGGAGTACCTGCGCGCGTCGCCGGATGATCCCCGCCGCCAGGACGTGGAGGCGCGCCTGGATGACCAGTCGTTCGCCCAGGCGAAGGCCTCCGGCGCGACGAAGCTCTTCGCGTACCTCAAGGAGCACCCGGCCGGCGCGCACCGCGAGGAGGCGCGCGTCCTGTTGCTGCAACTGGAGGTGGAAGGCCTGCTCGTCTCCGGCCTGGTGGACGAGGCCGAGGCCCGGGTGAAGGCCCATCCCCTGGGCCCGAAGCTCACGGCCTTCCCGGAGCGGCTCGCCCGCGCCCGCGCCGAGCGCGCCGCCCTGGCCCGGCCGGAGCCCGCGGCCCAGGCGGCCCACGTGGGGCACTACCTGCGCGGGGTGGAGGACCTGAACCGCGCGCTGGTCGCGCCCGACGCGCTGGACCGTTGGCAGGCGGCGGAGGAGCTGGGCCAGCACGTGTCGGTGCGCGTGTTGGATCCGCTGCTGGAGAGCCTGCGCGCGGCGCGCAACCCGCTGATCCGCCAGCACGCCCTGGAGTCCCTGCGCACGGTGCTGGCGGCGCTGCCCAGGCCGGTGGCGGAGTACGAGGTGTCCTCGCGTCTGGACTCCCTGCGAGAGCGCGCCAACAGCGCGGAGATGTACCTCACGGTGGCGGTGCTGCTGGACCTGTCGGGGCAGCTGGCCCAGGCGTCCACGGAGTACCAGCGCGCCGCCGAGTCGGGCGTGCCGGATCCGGTCATCCTTCGGCGCTGGGTGCAGATTCGGGAGGAGCGGCGTCAGCACTTCTCCGCGGCGGTGGCGGCGCGGCAGCTGGCGCTGTGGTCGCTGGAGGTGGCGCAGGAGGAGCCGGTGACGCCCGAGGGCCGTGTTCCCCTGGCGTCGGCGCGGCAGCTGTGCGCGGCGGCCGTCAACGCGAACTTCGCCGTGGCGGCCATTGCCCGCGCCCGGGGCGCGAGCACCGAGTTCCCTGAGGACCTGGCGGAGTTCGAGCGCAAGGCGATGGACGCCAAGCGCCTGGCGGACGCGCGGCTGGCCGACGCGGAGTTGCTGCTGCGTGAGCAGACGCCCGGCGTGAAGACGTGCGCGGACCGCGGGGTGCGGGACCGCCTGGAGAACGGCGTGAAGGAGCGCACCGCCGCGCTGGACTCGGTGGCGACGAAGCTGCCGGAGGTGGGGCGGCTGCTCCTGGAGGTGGCGCGGGCGCGGGACCCGTCGCCCCAGGTCCGCGCGGCCGCGTCCGCCCGACTGACCGCGCTCAAGCCCGTCCCCTGATCCGGGTGTCCCGGGGCGCCGGGGCGGTTAGAGTCTGCGCCCCCATGGCCTCCCGCACCGATACGCTCCAGGCTCCGGCCGCGACGCCCTCGCCGCGGATCGACTACGCCGCCCTCCTCAACGAGGAGCAGCTGCGGGCGGTGGAGGCGGGGGAGGGGCCGGTGCTGGTGATTGCCGGCGCGGGCTCCGGCAAGACGCGAACGCTGACCTTCCGGGTGGCGCGCATGCTGGAGCGGGGCGTCCCCCCCGAAGGCATCCTCCTGCTCACCTTCACCAACAAGGCGGCGCGGGAGATGACGCGCCGGGTGGAGGCGCTGGCCGGCGCCTTCGTGGACGTGCGGCGCATCCTCGGTGGCACCTTCCACCATGCCGCGCACGTGCTGCTGCGCCAGTACGCGGGCGTGCTGGGCTTCTCCAGGAACTTCACCGTGCTGGACCGCGAGGACGCGCGGGACTTGATGGTGACGTGCATCGCCGAGCGCCGCCTCAAGAGCGACAAGCGCTTTCCCCGGCCAGACCTGGTGCTGGACCTGGTGTCCCTGGCGGCCAACCTCCAGCAGCCCGTGTCACATGTGCTGATGGACCGCCGGCCGCAGATGTTGCCGCTGGCGCCCGAGGTGC
This sequence comes from Myxococcus sp. AM009, assembly GCF_013372605.1. Classification (NCBI taxonomy): domain Bacteria; kingdom Pseudomonadati; phylum Myxococcota; class Myxococcia; order Myxococcales; family Myxococcaceae; genus Myxococcus; species Myxococcus sp. AM009. Next base: position 48,790 of record NZ_JABXEP010000007.1, on the reverse strand, counting down.
TCGCCGCCGCCGCGCGCTTCCAGCAGCGCAAGGCGCAGATGCACCTGATGGACTTCGATGACCTGCTGGTACACCTCAAGCGCCTGCTGACGCACCACCCGGACGTGAAGGCGCAGCTCACCGAGCGCTTCCGCTGCGTGCTCGTGGACGAGTATCAGGACACCAACCGGCTCCAGGGCGACCTGGTGGATCTGCTCGCCGGGGAGCGCAAGGACCTCACGGTGGTGGGGGACGACTGCCAGTCCATCTACAGCTTCCGGGGCGCGGACTTCACCAACATCATCGGCTTCCCCGAACGCTACCCGGGCTGCTCCGTCCACGCGCTGACGCGCAACTACCGCTCCACGCCGGAGATCCTGCGGCTGGCCAACACCTCCATCGCCCTCAACACGAACCAGTTCCCCAAGGTGCTGACGGCGGCCCGGGCTCCGGGCGTCAAGCCGCTCATCGTCCCCGCCCGGGATGCCGGGGCGCAGGCCGCCTACGTGGCCCAGCGCATCGGTGAGCTCCGGGAGCAGGGCCTGTCCCTGGAGGCCATGGCCGTGCTGTACCGGGCCCACAATCACTCGCTGGAGCTCCAGCTGGAGTTGACCCGGCGCGGCATCCCCTTCCGGGTGCGCTCCGGCGTCCGCTTCTTCGAGCAGTCCCACATCAAGGACGTGCTGGCCCACCTCCGGCTGGTGAACAACCGGGGGGATGAGCTGGCCTTCAAGCGCGTCATCCGGCGCGTCCCAGGCGTGGGACCGGCGACGGCCGAGCACCTCTGGACCGCCCTGCGCGCCTTGCCGGAGGGGACACCCCTGGCGGAGGGGCTGGCCCATGCGGACGTCCGCGCGCACCTGCCACGCAAGGCGCGGCAGGGCTTCCAGGCCTTCGGTGACCTGATGGGGCGGCTGACCCGCCCGGAGGCGCCCCCCTCACCGGGGCGGCTCATCGAGGACGTCCTCGCCGGGGGCTACGCGGACTTCCTCCGGGCGGAGTTCTCCGAGGAGGAGCACCGGGAGGACGACGTCCGCCAGCTGGCGGAGTTCGCCGGCCGCTTCGAGGACGTGGCGCGCTTCCTGTCGGAGATCGCCCTGGTGTCGGAGTTCGCGGCGGGGGAGGCCTTGAGGGAGGGGGCGCCTGAGGCGTGCCTGACGCTGTCCACCGTCCACCAGGCCAAGGGGCTGGAGTGGCGGGCCGTCTTCGTCCTCTGGCTGGCGGACGGACGGTTTCCGCTGTCCCTGGCCACGCGCCTGCCTGAGGAGGAGGAAGAGGAGCGGCGGCTGTTCTACGTGGCCCTGACCCGGGCGCGGGACACCCTGGCGCTGGTGTACCCCCAGTCCGTGCTGCCCCGGGACGGGGAGCGCATCCTCCTGCGGCCGTCCCGGTTCCTCCAGGAGCTGCCCGGCGGGGAGGACGCTCCGTTCGACCGGTGCACCCTGTCCACCCTGGAGGCGGAGCCCGAGGGAGCCATGGGGCAGCAGGGTCCCCCTCCGGGTGGATCGGACCCGGCGGACTGACACCGTCGCCCAGAAACGCGCACTCCCGTGCGCGACGTGATAGACAGTGGAATCAGGGGCGGCGTCTTCCGGCACGAGCCCCCTCACTTCATGGCGGACAGACCTCGCATCATCGGGATTGACCTCGGCACCACCAACACGCTGGTGGCGTCCGTCCGCAACCGCATCCCGAAGATCGTCCCCACCGATCGCGGCAACCTCACGCTGCCCTCCGTCGTGGCGCTGTCGGCGCGCGGCGACCTGTTGGTGGGCGGGGTGGCCAAGGATCAGATGGTCACCAACCCCAAGAACACGCTCTGGGGGACCAAGCGGCTCATCGGGCGGAAGTACAACTCCAAGGCGGTGGACGACCTCAAGGGGTACTTCCCCTACGACATCGTCGAAGGCCCCAACGGGGACGCCGCGGTGATGATGGGCGGCAAGCTGTACTCGCTGCCCCAGGTGTCCAGCTTCGTGCTGGGCCAGGTGAAGACCATCGCGGAGCAGTTCCTGGGCGGCCCCATCGAAGGGGCGGTCATCTCCGTCCCGGCCTACTACAACGACAACCAGCGCAACGCGGTGAAGGAGGCCGGCCGGCTGGCGGGCTTCGACGTGAAGCGCATCGTCAACGAGCCCACCGCCGCGGCGCTGGCCTACGGCTTCAACCGGGGGCTGGATCAGAAGGTCCTCGTCTATGACCTGGGCGGCGGCACCTTCGACGTGTCCGTGCTGCACCTGGCCGGCAACGTCTTCGAGGTCCTGGCCACGGGCGGCGACACCTTCCTGGGTGGCGCGGACTTCGACAACCGCATCATGGAGTACGTGCTGGAGCGCTTCCGGGAGGAGACCAAGTTCGACCTCGGCACGGAGAACCCCATCGCGCTCCAGCGCATCAAGAACGCGGCGGAGGCGGCGAAGATCGACCTCACGCTGATCCCCAACGTCGTCATCGACCTGCCCTTCATCGACGAGCGCAAGGGCAAGCCGCTGGATTTGCGCATCCCCCTGACGCGCGAGTTCCTCAACAGCCTCACCGGCGACCTGGTGGACCGCACCTTCGAGATCTGCGACCGCGTGCTGGAGGAGAAGGGCATCTCCCGCGCGGAGATCGACGAAATCATCCTGGTGGGCGGCCAGAGCCGCATGCCGCTGGTGCAGCAGAAGATTCAAGCGCACTTCGGCAAGGCGCCGCGCAAGGGCGTCCACCCGGACGAGTGCGTGGCCCTGGGCGCGGCGCTGCTGGGCGACTCGCTGGGCAGCATCGACGCGGTGACGCTGCTGGACGCGCTGTCCATGCCCATTGGCTACGCGATGCCCAACGGGCGCGTGAAGCGCATCATCGAGAAGAACTCGCTGATCCCCATGGTGAAGAGCTTCCGCCTGCCTCCTCCGAAGGAGCCGGGCTCGCCCTTCATCGAGCTGGACATCTACCAGGGGGACAGCGACCTGCTGGTGGACAACGAATATCTGGGCACGGTGCGCGTGCCCTCGGCCGCGGCTGGCCGGAAGATCGACTTCCGCCTCACCGAGGAGTGTCTGCTCCAGGTGACGGTGGAGGAAGCGAGCGGCATGCGCAAGGTGGACCTCGCCACCCGCGACACGCCGGAGCAGCTCAAGCGGGCGCTCCAGGAAGTCGCGTCGCGACACTCACAGCAGGTGCCCAGCTCCAGCAGCAGCGGGAGCGACGACCGGGGGCTCTTCTCCAGTATCAAGAGCATCTTCCGGAGGGGCTAGGAGTCCAGATGGCGAAGTTCCCGTCGAAGGAGTGGGTGGACGAAGCGGTCCGCCTCACCAATGAGGATCCCGAGTGCGCCATGGCCGGCAGAGGCTGGAAGGGCGACTTCGGGGCGGTGGTGGAGGCCGAGCCCGGCACGCTGGCGAAGGCTTTCGTGGTGCACGTCGTCCCCGGTGACTGCCGCATCGAAAAGGCGCGCGTCCTCGCGGATCCGGATGACCTGGAGGAGCTGGAGCCGGTGTATCTGGCGCGCGCGCCCTACAGCGTCTGGAAGCAGCTCCTCAAGGGGACGCTGGACCCGGTGGAGGCGGTGCTCAAGCGCCGCATCTCCATGAAGGGCGACCTGCAGCCGCTGATTGAGCGCATGAAGTACAAGGGCATCGCTGATCGCGTCTTCGCGCAGCTGCAGACGCAGTTCATCGACGAGCCCTGAGCGGGAGACACCTCATGGGAATCAAGGACGACCTGAAGAAGCAGGCCCTCAACGTGTCGGGCAAGGCCATGGAGAAGCTCATGGCCGACGACCGCCGCGCCATGGCCATTGCCAACGCCATTGGGAAAGCCCAGCGCGGCAAGCAGGCGCTCGACCGGGGGCAGGAGGAGCTGATGAAGGCGCTGAACTTCGCGCCTCGCAGCGAGTTCAAGAGCCTGGGCAAGCAGCTCTCCGGCCTCAAGCGCCGGCTGCGCGAACTCGATGAGAAGCTCGACGCGCTGTAGTCGAAAATGCGTTGACACCTGAGCGGGCGGATGGCATCTACACCCGCGTTCGCGGCTGGCAACACCGGCGGCGGGCAGCAGAAGGGCGTATAGCTCAGCGGTAGAGCACTGCCTTCACACGGCAGGGGTCGCAGGTTCAAACCCTGCTGCGCCCACTCAAGAAAGGCCGTGAGTCCGAATCGGGACTCACGGCCTTTCTGCTTTGCGGGCTCCGTCTCCGCCGCTGCGCCGGACGCAAGAATGCCCACCCCGCATGCTGCGCGGAGTGGGCTTCGTGAGATTGCGGCGTGAGGCCGCGGCGCGGCTCAGAGCTTGGGCACGTCAGGCACGTCGACGGCGGGCGTGTGCCGGGCCTTGATGAGCGACGCGGCGATGCTCGCGCCCAGCAGGCCGGCGATGATTACCAGGGACACCGCGGGCGGCACCTTCACGAAGTCGATGATGGCCATCTTCGTGCCCACGAAGACGAGCACCGCGGAGAGGCCCACCTTCAGGTAGCTGAACTTCTCCACCGCGCCGGCCAGCATGAAGAACATGGAGCGCAGGCCCAGGATGGCGAAGATGTTGGATGTGAAGACGATGAAGGGGTCCGTCGTCACGGCGAAGATTGCGGGGATGGAGTCGAGCGCGAAGAGGATGTCCGACGCCTCCACCAGCAGCAGCGCCATCAGCAGCGGCGTGGCCAGCTTGCGGCCGTTCTCCACGGTGAAGAAGTGGTGCCCGTCGAAGTTGGGGGTGGAGGGGATGGTCCGCCGGGCCAGCCGCATCAGCGCGCCCTCCTCCGGGTTGTCCTCCTTGTTGCGCTGGAGGAAGAGCTTCACGCCCGTGAGGATGAGGAAGCCGCCGAAGACGTAGATGAGCCAGTGGAAGCGGGCCAGCATCGCCACGCCCGCGAAGATCATGATGGCTCGCAGCACCAGCGCGCTGAGGATGCCCCAGAAGAGGACCCGGTGCTGGTACAGCGAAGGGATTCGCAGCGCCGAGAAGATGACGACGAAGACGAAGATGTTGTCGACCGAGAGCGACTTCTCGATGAGGTAGCCGGTGATGAACTGGAGGCCGGGCTCGGGCCCGAACTTCCACCAGACCCCCGCGCCGAAGACGAGCGCCAGGCTGACCCACACCGCGCTCCAGCCCAGGGCCTCCTTGAACTTCACCACGTGGGCTTTGCGGTGGAAGACGCCCAGATCGAGCGCCAGCATCGCGATGACGAAGGCGACAAAGCCGGCCCACAGGCCCGGACTGCCGACGCTTGGGAAGGTATCCATATGGTGGCGTCAGATAAGAGTCATCCGAGCCTTCCACAAATAGGAATTCCAGCCGTAATCCATCTGGAAAACCGAAGAACCCGGGCAAACTGCGGCAGTGCTCTCTCCGTGGGACAGGAGGCATACGAGCAGCCAAAAACATCCCGAATGTTTGGGAAGTGGTTTTGACGGCGATGGGTTTGGAACCGTCCCGGTTGGAAAAATCAAACACGGGGCTATGAGACCAGCCAGGCGTCACCGTCCCTGAGGGCAGCTACTCCTCCCGACGGAAGGACGCGTCGAGCGCACTCCAGGCGATAGGCGCCTGGGGGCTCGTCACCCTCATGCCTCAAGCAGTAAGGACGCTATTTTGACTCGGAATCGTTTTCTGTCCTCGACGTGTGGTGCGCTCTTCGCTCTGGCCGCCATCACGGGCTGCGGGAATGAAGCTGGCAACGAGGATTCGAACACGCCAGGGCAGACCGAGACCCCTGGTCAGTCTCCGCAGGTGCCTGCTCCCTCTCCGTCCGAGCAGCCTCCTGGACAGCAGACCCCCGGCACCCCGGCGCCTGGGGATTCTGACACGTCGCCGGATGAGCCGGTGACCACCTTGCCGCCTGACGACGAGTCCGAGCAGCCTGGTGAGCCCGAGCCGCCTGGCGAGTCGGGCGCGGACAAGTTCGGCGTGACGATGATCCACCCGTCCGTCTCCGGTGGAGAGCAGTGGTTCCTGGCCGACGACGCGATGTCCGACAGCCGCTTTGATCCGCAGGACGACCTCACGCGCAACTCGGACGGCTCCTGGAATCTCAAGAGCGACAAGGTGCGCATGAACGTCTTCACGTCCACCGGCTACAAGCCGAGTGAGATCGCCACGTATGACCGCGACGTGCTCGTCAGCCGTGGCTACATGCAGTCGCCGAATGACTGGAAGAACATCGAGATGACGGGCTTCGTGAAGCTCAACTCCGCGTCCGATGAGTCCGACAACTTCGACATGTATGCGCGTGGCGGGAAGCACAACGACGACCACGAGGGCTGCGAGGGCAGCAGCTACAAGGGCGCGCTGCACTTCGATGGCCGGGCCCGCTTCCAGAAGGAGGCGTGGCACGTCTCCTACGAGCAGGCGCCTTACGAGCAGGTGACGGAGCCGCTCACGGGCCGCTGGGTGGGCTTCAAGACGGTGATGCGGAACACGCAGGTGAACGGCAAGGAGGCCGTGCACCTGGAGATGTACCTCAACGAGAACGCGGACAAGGTCTCCTGGGAGAAGATCTACGACTTCGTGGACGCCGGTGACTGGGGCGGTGACGCCGAGCACTGTGGCGGCGCGGATGGCGCGGTTCCCCTCACGTGGGGCGGCCCCATCGCCACGTTCCGTTGGGACAGCACCGACGACGTGGACTTCAAGTGGCTGTCCGTGCGCGAAATCGCGCCGGAGCAGTGAGCCGCTGACGCCTGGCGCGCCCGCTGACCGGGGGCGCGCCTGAGCGCAAGTCCGCAGTCCCACGAGGGCGTGGGGGACCCGACGAGGTCCTCCGCGCCCTTCGTGCGTCCATGGACGGGAAGGTCCACCTCCCGGGCGGGTGGCGCGTGTGGCTTCGGCCTCCCCACCTTGCGGGCGCCGACGCGCCAGCCAGCCGCCGGCAGCCCTGTGTCGTCGGGGCTCGGCGTTCAGGCCGGCCCACTGGCTGTCAGAGAGGAAGACTTCCCATGCACATTACTTTCCTGGGCCACGCCGGGTTCATCGTGGAGACGGCGGGGGCCATTGTCGTCATGGACCCGTGGCTGTCGTCCCGCGGGGCATTCGACTCGGCGTGGATGCAGCTGCCATGCAACCACCACCTGGCGCCGCTCGTGCGGGAGAAGCTGGAGACGCCCGGCAAGGAGCGCTTCCTCTACGTCAGCCACGAACACAAGGACCACTTCGACCCGGAGTTCCTGGCCACCCTCCGGCAGCGGGACTTCACGGTGCTGGTGCCGCGCTTCCACCGCTCCGAGCTGCAGGACGTGTTCACCAGGTATGGCTGCAAGCGGGTCATCGCCTGCGAGGACGGCCACGAGGTCCCCATCAAGGGCGGCTACGTGAAGCTGTTCGTGTCGGAGCAGGGGACCAACCGCGACTCCGCGGTGATGGTGCGTGGTGATGGGCAGTGCTTCCTCAACCTCAACGACTGCAAGCTCCATGACCGGATGGGGCGCATCGCCGCGGAGGAGGGGCCCATCGACGTGTTCTCCGCGCAGTTCTCCGGGGCCATCTGGCACCCCACCTGCTACGAGTACCCGACGGAGACGTACGCGGCCATCGCGCTGAAGAAGCGGGAGAGCAAGTTCGAGGCGGTGGCGCGCACGCTCGAGGTGCTTCATCCGCGGGCGTACATCGCGGCGGCCGGGCCCGCGGCCTTCCTGGACCCGGCGCAGTTCCACCTCAACTTCGAGAAGGTGAACATCTTCCCGAACGCGACGCAGCTCTTCGCCTTCCTGCGGCAGCGCCTGCCCCAGGGGAAGACGCGCTACCTGGAGCCGATGCCCGGGGACGTGCTGGACGCGAAGTCGCTGGCGTTCGTCTCGCAGGTGGCCGAGCGGGTGACGCCGGAGAACATGAAGGCGTACCTGCACGACTACGCGAAGCGGCAGGAGTCCGTGTTCCGCGAGCGGCGGCGCAACCTGCTCGTCGCGGAGGTGGCGGAGATTCACGAGCGGCTGCGCGTGGAGCTGCAGCGCAAGCTGGACCTCCTGGACCTGCACGAGCGCGTGGGCATGCCGCTCTACGTGGAGCTGACGGAGCTCCCGGAGCAGCTCTTGCGCGTGGACTTCAAGGCGCGCCGTGTCCACGTGGTGGCGAACATCCAGGAAGAGGTCCGCTACACGCTGAAGACGAGCGCGGCCGACGTGGGGCGCGTGTTGGACCGCAAGCTCACGTGGGAGGACTTCCTGCTGTCGTTCCGCCTGCGCCTGAGCCGCAACCCGGACGTATACGAGCCGGTGCTGCACGGCTTCCTGGGGGTGGAGATCGAGGACATGCGCGAGTTCTGCGAGGGCATCCGCTCCACCGAGTCGCAGCGGGAGCGCACGGTGGTGGAGGCCGGTGGGCGGCGCTTCTCCATCCAGCGCTTCTGCCCCCACCAGGGCGCCGACCTGTCCGAGGGCTGGGTGGAGGAGGGGCGCTACCTGGTGTGCCCTCGCCACCGCTGGCAGTTCGACCTGGAGGCCGGGGGCGTGTGCACACAGAACACGTCCTCGCTCTGCGCGGAGCTGCTGCCCGAGCGTGAGCAGGAGAAGCCCCAGGCGCCGGACCCGCGGCCCCAGCTGTAATGCCACGTTCCCTGGGCGCCGCGCGGTCGACGTGGCGCTCATGGGAGGCCGTGCGCCGTGCCTGCGCGCTCGCGGCCGTGGTGGTGTTCGCGTGCTTCAAGGCTGCTGCGTGGAGAGCTGAAGGCTCAGCCGAACGTTGTCCGAGCGCAGGCCCACCGGTGCCTCCGGTGCGAGCGCCTCCTCGGGCACCTCGCCCATCCACGCGAGCGCGTCGTCCGCCCAGACGCGGAGGACCTTGCCGTCGAGCTGGGCCCGCAGCGTGTGGAGCTCGCCTGGCGCGGGCGCTTCCAGCCGGACGTGCTGCGCGGGGCGCAGGATGGCGTAGCCCCGGTTTCCGCACTCGCGGCTGGTGTGCTGTCCCGGGTTGCGCTTGAAGTTGACGACGATGCCCGGCTTGGGCGCCAGCCGCCACATCGCGTAGAGCACGTTGCACGCGTCCACCGCGAAGAGCTTGAGGCCCACCTGCTGACGTTGTTCTCCCGAGGCCAGGGCCACCTGGCGCTCGGAGGGGCCCAGGAGGGTGAAGCGCAGCGCCACGTTGCGTGTCGTGCTTCCATGTACGACCGCGCGCATGCGGGGCCCCTCGACGAGGAGCTGCTCGCCGGGCCCGGGCGCCAGGCTTCCTTCAGTGACTGTCAGCCGGGACAACGGGACGCGCGTCAGCATGTGCCTGCCTTTCTTCCGGGAAGCCCCAGGGGGGCGTGGCTCCTCCCGTTCTTTCGGCGCGAGCCGTGGCGCCACCCCGCCATCCCATCCCCCCTCCGCCGGACCGGCTCCGGCGCCCAGCAGCGCGCCCAGGACGCCGCAGCCCACGAGCAGCCGACGCGGTGTCACGGCGACCGGGCACCCAGGAAGGACTGCAGCGATTCCACGTGCGCGCGCAGATAGGCCTGCTCGGCGCGCAGGCGGACGAGCTCCATCATCAGGTAGCCGCGGAAGCGGCGAATCTCCCGCGTCTGGAGCGCGTCCAGCGATTGGAGCTGTGCCTCCAGGTCCGACACCAGGGTGCTCAATTCGCGCAGGCGGCCCTCTTCGGTGCGGTGGACGGCGCGCAGTTCGGCGACCAGCTCGTTGACCCGCTGGGGAACGCCCGACACGTCGTCAAGCGTCGCGCGGCGGCGGCCCTCCCGCGCGCGCGCGTTGGCCGAGCCCTGCCACAGGTGGCCCAGGTTGAAGGACAGCGTGAGCTGCCCGAAGAGGGGCAGGTCCTGGTCGGCGTCGATGAGCTCGTCGTACCCGCCGCGCAAGCTGACGCGCCAGGCGCGCGAGCGGCGCAGCGCGCCGTTATACGACTCGAGCTGGTCATCCGCGGCGCGCAGCTCGTTCAGCACGCTCTCCAGCCGCTGACCTTGTTGAAATCGAGGCCGCGCCGCCAGCCGCTGGCGAGCGACCTGCGTGCTGGTGGCGAGCTGTCGCAGCCCATCCAGCCGGACCTGCACCGCGTTCAGCTCCTCCAGCGTCACCTGGCCCTGCTTCATGTCGTTGCGCAGTGACGTGAGCAGCGCCTCGGCGTTGGGCAGCGCCTCCTCCAGCACGCGAGCCCGAGCCTCCAGCGCGGCCTGTTCCCCCAGGCCGGTGCCCTGGCGGATGGCGGCCTCCAGCACCACCATCGCGCGCTGCCGGCGGCAGTCCGCCTCCGCGCGCTTGTGGAGGGCGCGGCCGCGGTAGAGGCCGACGAAGTCGTACATCAAACCCGCTGTGATTCGCGGGGTGGGCTCACCCAGCGGCGTGGTACCGGTGCCACCGGTGGCTTCGCCCGCGTTGACCACGCCGAAGGCCCCGAACACCTCGGGCGCCAGCTCGAGCGCGGCCTCCGCGCTGCCCACGCCGCGCACGAAGTCGCAGTAACCGGCGGCCCGGTCCTCGCTGGACGGCGACGTGAGTTCCCCCGCGGGAGGAGGCGCCGGCTGGGCCAGCGCCAGCCGCGCGGCGATTGAAAGCAAGGCGCCACAAGTGACGGTCATCCGCATGGTCGAGTGTCTCCGGCTCCGAGGCCGTCTCCAGGCAAAGGGTGTTTGGGCTCACAGCAGCAGCGGCGGCCGGCCCAGGTGGAGCAGGTCTTCCCGGGCGGAGGGCGCGTTCGTCAGTTGGACCTCCACCATGACGCCGCGGAGCATGTACTGGCGGATGGGGTGCTTGAGGGACACCTCGCCCTCGAGCACGCGCCCGATGACGCCCACCTCGTGGCACCAGAAGACCTTGGCCGCGCACGCGTACAGCGGTGTGCCCTGCTCGGCGTTCGGGATGTTCTCGTACGGGACGAAGGCGACCGTGAGGTCCTTCTCGATGGCCTTGAGGTATGGCGACGCACGCAGCGACGCGATCAGCGTGTCGTAGCGCAGGGCCACCTCGTCCAGGGCGGCCAGGTCCGTCTGGAGGCTCTTCAGCGTCGCCTCCGCGCGGGCCTGCTCCAGGACGGAGTGCGTGTACTCGCGCTCCAGCAGCAGCACGTCGGACGTCATGCCTTGCGGCGTCTCGTCCTTGCCCATGCCGGACTGCACCGCCGAGAGGCCGGCGATCTCCCGCTGGAGCGAATCCAGCCGTGTCTCCAAATCCACCGTGGACTGCGCCAGCGACAGGTTGCTCTGCGCCAACTGCGCCAGGTGGTGGTTGATGGTGAGCTTCTCCTCCTGCTCCAGCAGGCGGGCGTTGTACAGCGCGTCGGCGCGCGTTCGCGCCAGGCCGGCGTAGGCGCGGTTGGACTGCAGGATCTCCGCCCGGGCGCTGCTGTATTCACGGCGCAGGGACGACAGGCGCCGCGCCACCCGGTCCCTGGCGTCGCGCTCGCCGCGCAGGGCGACGAGGAAGCGCTGCTGGAACGCGCGCTCCGCGCCGATGGTGCGCTCGGCATCGGAGATGCGGTTCTCCACCGATCGCCGGTCCGACAACACGTGGTCGCGCGCGGACGTCTGCGCGGCCACCTGGGTGTTGAGCGTGAGGATCTGTGGGTCCGTCGGCGAGATGACCGTGGGCGTCACCCAGCTGCGGCTCACCAGGAAGAAGCCCTGGACGGACAGGAAGGACACCAGCCCGAGCATGATGAGCGTGAGCAGCAGGGAACCGATGAACTTGTAGGCCGAGACGGCGATGCTGTTGACGCGATTGGCGACGCGTTGGTTCATGGCGTGGTGCCTTCACCAGCATGGGTGGGAGGAAAGCGGCCCCCGGAGTCGAGCGGTGACGTCTCGGGAGCGGCGTTGGCGCTGCCCCGTGTCTCCCAGCTCCCAGAGTCCAGCGTCAGCAGGGCCAGCGGTGTGAAGAGCGCGTACGTCACCGGCATCAGCATCGCCATGGGCAGGAAGCTGGCGCCGTGGACCCGGCGGTCCGCGGGAAGGTGCCGCGTTTCGATTCGATAGATGACCCCCAGCAGTCCGATGACCAGGAAGTGGAAGGCGAGGATGTCCCAGAACTCGCCGGTCAGGACGTTGTGCACGATGACCAGCGGGTAGGAGAGGAGCAGCGCGAGCTGCGACACGTAGTGGACCGTCACCACCGGATGGAGCCGCCAGGCGTGGGACAGGCCGCCCAGCAGGTCCACCAGGTTGGAGCGGCGCCACCGGAGCTGCTGGGAGAAGTACCCGGCCAGCGTCGACGGCGCGGCGGTGAAGCAGAAGGCATCCAGCGTGTAGACGGTCTCGTAGTCGTGCTTGACGATCTGCCGCGTGAGGAACCGGTCCTCGCCGTACTTGATGGGGATGCCCGCGATGGCGCGCGCCTCCAGGATGGGCTCCAGCTCCAGCAGCACGTGGCGGCGGTACGCGGTGAGGCAGCCCGACAGGCACATCACCTGGCGGAAGCTGCGCTCCAGGTCCTTGAGCCACTCCTGGGCGAAGTGGAACTTGATTTCAATCATCCGCGTCATCCAGTTCTGATGACGGTTCGTCACGTAGGTGCGGCCGCCCACCGCGGCGATGCGCGGGCTGGCGAAGCGGCGCACGAGCTGGCGGACTGCGGCCTTGTCGACGATGACGTCCGAGTCCACCGACACGATGATCTCCGCGTCCGTGGCGGCCTTCACCGCGCGGTTGATGCCCTTGCGCTTGCCCATGTTCTCCGGGTTGCGCATGACGATGACGTTGGGATTTCCCTCCGCCGCCTTCAGGGCCCAGGCGTAGCTGTCATCCTTGGAGCAGTCATCCACCACCACGATTTGCAGCAGGTGGCTGGGATAGTCCTGCTCCAGGAGACTGCGGACGCCGTGGTAGATGCCTTCGCCTTCGTTGAACAGCGGGATGACGATGGCGACTCGCGGCAGGTAGGTGTCGTCGACCCGGTCGAACTGCCGCCCCTTCAGGCGCCGTAGCAATGGCCCGAGGACATAGCGGTTCATCAGAACCACCATGAAAAGTAACTGAATTGGAAAGAGCTCCATCCGTCCCTGCCCCCCATCACGCCACCACCGCGAATCCCAACACGAGCGAGCGAAAGGTTGGCGGGGACAACGGTGTGTGCAAACTGCCTCGAGGGTCAGCGACAGTGGCCAGCAGTGGCCATGCCACGCGGAAGCACGCAGGAACCAGCATGGGGCGGTGATAGAAAGGAGGCATGCCGACCGACTTCCAGCCCCTCGCGCTGCGTCCGGATGAGGTCCATGTATGGATTGTCGAGCCCGAGCGCATCGACGACCGGCGCCTCCTGGACGCCTACTGGGCGCTACTGGACGCGAAGGAGCGCGACAAGCAGCAGCGCTTCCGCTTCGAGCGGCACCAGCGCCAGTACCTGGTGAGCCATGCGCTGGTGCGGCTGACGCTGTCGCGCTACGCGCCGGTGGCGCCAGAGGCCTGGGCCTTTGACACCAACACGTACGGCCGGCCGACGGTGCGGGGTGCGTGGGGCCCGAAGCTGCGCTTCAACCTGTCCCATACGGACGGCATGGCGCTGGTGGCGGTGGGCTGGGACGCGGAGCTGGGCGCGGACGTGGAGGACGCGCAGCGGCAGGGGGAGACGGTGGAGATCGCGGACCACTACTTCGCCGCCTCGGAAGTGGCGGCGCTGAAGGCCCTGCCGCCGGAGCGGCACCGGGAGCGCTTCTTCGAGTACTGGACGCTGAAGGAGTCCTACATCAAGGCCCGCGGCGCGGGGCTGTCCCTGCCGCTGGACCAGTTCGCCTTCCACCTGGAGCCCGGACAGGCGCCGCGCATCTCCTTCGACCCGCGGATGCAGGACGTGCCGGAGGCGTGGCAGTTCGTCCAGCTGCGCCCGTCCGAACGGCACCAGGCGGCGGTGGCGGTGAACCGGCCCCGTGGGCAGCCGCTGACGGTGCGCTGGCAGTTCACCGTGCCGCTGGCCGGGGACACGCCGCCCCGGTTCCAGGCGGCGTAGCCGGCGGGTTCAGGGCGCGTGGCCCATCCACCGGTTCAGGTCCTCGCTGACGTGCGCGAGGAGGGCGTCCCGCTGCGACTTGATGAAGAAGTGGCCGCCGGGGAAGAGGCGGACGCGGACGTCCTCGCTCCGCGTCTCGTCGCGCCAGCGCTCCAGGTTCGCGGTGGGCACGTGCTTGTCCTCGGGCGAGCCGACGACGGAGAGGGGGACCTCCAGCTTCGCGGGCTGGGGGCCGTCCTCCGTGAAGGCGATGCCGAAGTCGGCGCGCAGCATGGGCAGCACCAGCTCCAGCAGCTCGCGGTGCTGGAAGATCTCCTCGGGCGTGCCGTCGTAGCGCCGCAGCTGCGCGATGAACTCCGGTTCGGGCAGGTGGTGGATGGGCTCGCGGGCGTTGACGGACGGCGGCCCGGCGGCCCCCAGGAACAGGCCCACGGGGCGCGGGCCGTTGCGGGCCTGGAGGCGCCGCGCGAGCTCCAGGGAGATGCGCGCGCCCATGCTGTAGCCGAAGAAGGCGAAGGGCCGGTCCAGCAGCGGCGCGATGGCGGGCAGCAGCGCGTCCACCAGGGTGGGCAGGCTGCCAATGGGCTTCTCCGACAGGCGGCGCTCGCGCCCGGGGAGCTGGACGGGGCACAGCTCCACACCCGCCGGCAGGCCCTGGCTCCACTGGTTGTAGATGGCCACGCTGCCACCGGCGTACGGCAGGCAGAACAGCCGCAGCCGCGGGGCCGTCAACGGCTTGCGAGTGGGGAACCAGCGGTCGGGGGCGTGAGGGCTCGAGTTGGACGCGCTTTGCATGACGTGAAGCCTCTGTCGCATGGCCACGGAAAACGGGTCAAGTCCCGGAGGCCGCGTGGCGTGTTAGCGTTTCGGGGACGCGCAGGGGCGTCGTTCTGGAGTCACCTTGGGGCGTTCGGCGGGCTTCATACTCTGGCTGACGGGTCTGTCAGGCGCGGGCAAGAGCACCTTGTCCCGCGCCCTGCATGCGCACCTGGCCCCGTCCATGCCCGTGGAGGTGCTGGACGGTGATGAGGTGCGCACCTGGCTGTCCCGCGGCCTGGGCTTCACCCGCGAGGACCGCGAGGAGAACGCGCGCCGCATCGGTCATGTGGCCCGGCTGCTCGCGAAGCACGGGGTGGGCGTCATCGCCGCGGCCATCTCGCCCTACGCGGGCTCGCGCGCCGAGGTGCGCCGGTTGGCCGAGGAGGCGGACCTCCCCTTCGTGGAGATCTTTGTCCAGGCGCCACTGGACGTGCTCATCGCCCGGGACGTGAAGGGGCTCTACAAGAAGGCCCTGGCCGGCGAGCTGGCGCACTTCACCGGCGTGTCGGACCCCTATGAGGCCCCCGACGCGCCCGACGTCACCGTGCGCTCGGATGTGGACACCGTGGAGGTGGGCCTGCGGCGCGTGCTGGAGACGCTGCGACAGCGGGGCCTGCTCGACGCCGCCGCGGCGGCGTGAGGCGAGGCCCGAAGGTGGCGGGAGGGCCGCGCACCTCGGGAAGGCCACGGACTCAAGCGAGGATGCGCTCCATCTTCACGTAGGGGCGCTCGGCCTGGATGCCGTGGGTGCGGCAGTGCTCCAGGAACTTGTTCGACTCCACGATCTGCGGGGCCTTGTCGTCGTAGACGAGGATCATCACGTGGCGCAGCCATGGCTCCTGGCCCATGGCGTAGACGTAGACCTCCTTGGGCGACAGGGAGTTGGTGATTTCGATGGCGCGCGCGCTGTCGGAGCCGTTGAGCCGGCGGGCCTGGTCCATCTTCCGGGGCAGGGGATTGCACAGCAGCGGGCCGTACATCCAGCTCATCGGGCCGCCCTCGCACTCCATGCCGAGGAACAGCACGTCGATGGTGCCGACGATGTCGCGCAGGTGCTGGTACATGCGCGGCTCGATGGCGTTGGAGTCCGCGGCCATCAACATGGACTTGCCGCCCAGGCGCACCAGGTGCGCCGTCTTGGCCTGGATGGCCAGGTCGCTGTGCTCGCCCAGGAAGGGCAGGCCGGTGATGGAGCCTCCCGGCACGGGAATCTCCTGGAGGTCGTCAATCTCCACCACGTTCTTGAAGCCGTTGTGGTGGAGCATCAGCCGCAGCGACGGGTCCGCCAGCGAGTTGCCGTTGTTGCGCGGGACGATGATGCAGCCCACCCGGTGCCGCAGCTGGATGAGCGTCTCCATCATCAAGTGGTCGGCGTGGCCGTGCGTGAGGACCACGTAGTCGATGCGCTCGGGCAAATCCGAGTGGGTGAAGCGGGGGAGGTCCGTGGGGAACTCGTAGCTGATGACGGGGTCGGTGAGGATGCTGACGTCCTTCGTCTCCAGCAGCACGCAGGCGTGGCCGAAGTAGCGCACGCGCACGCCTTCACCGGTGTAGCGCTCCGTGCGGCGGGGCTCGACGTCGGTGAAGAGCGCGGCGAAGGCGTCCGCTGCGGAGGCGGGCACGCCGAGCATCTCCGCCACCTGACCGGGCGAGCCCGGCGTGTGGCGCATGCGGAAGAGGGCGTCCAGGCCCTCGTGCTTGTAGGGGACGCGCAGCCACAGGGGCGTGTCCTCCTCCAGGCGGGGCGTGCTGAAGATGTAGGGCCGCCAGTCGCCGTCCACCTGCATGAGCGTCACGCTCTGCGAGGACTCCTTGTGGAAGGGGCTGCGGTACAGGAGCGGCTCGATGTACCGCGCGCTGGCGCGGTTGCTCAAATCGTACGTCAGCTCCACGTAGCCGCGGAGGATGTCGGGCACCTTGGCGTAGAGGCCCTCCAGGGAGCCGCCGTTGTTGGGCGCCATGAGCTGCTCCAGCTCCGCCACCGCCTTGGTGTACGCGAGCATGTTGGCCTGCTCCTTCTGCGTCCGCTCCAGGAGCTCCTTCACGCGCGGGGCCTTCGCCGCCGGGTGGTTGATGAACGGGCCGCCCATCAACATCGGGTTCTTCAGGGCCGCCACGTGCACGTCCGGGTTCGCCACGAAGGACTGCATCAGCTTCTGGTGCAGGTTCGTCACGAACAGCGGAGCCGTCGCCGGGGACAGCAGGTACCACCACGCGTACCACTGGTTGTACAGCGGCTCGATGGCGACGTTCGGCTTGAGGTACATGGGGCGGTCCAGCATGGCGGTCTCCTCCGAGCGAGGTCCGGAAAACGTCGGGAACTTGGCAAACTTGGAGCCCGTAGATACACGGATTCGCGGGGTGATGCACGGGGGCCCCTTCAGCGCACCGCCACCGGGAGGGCGGCGGCGGCCCGCAGGCTGGCCACGGCCTTGTGGTAGTCGGTGAGGGCGTCCACCTCGCGCACGGCGGCCTCGGCGGACGTCTGCTCGCGCAGGTTGACGAAGAGGAGCGTGCTCTCGCCCAGCTCGAAGCGGGTGCGCTCGGACCGCTCGATTTCGCGAGCAAGCGTCAGCTCCCGCCGCGCCACGGTGACGCGCTCCCGAGCTGCCTCCAAGGCGGAGAGCGCGTCGCGGACCTCCACCCGTGCCCGGTCCTTCTGCAGGCGCAGCTGGGCCTCCAGCCGGGCCAGCCCCGCCTCCACCTGCAAGGCGCGGCCGGTGGCGCCCCGGTTGAAGGTGGGGATGTCCAGCAGGAGCCCCACCTCCAGCTCCGGCTTGTCTCTCTTCAGGCTGCCCGCGCCCAGGTCCTTCGCGGCCGCCACGCTCACGTCCACGGCAGGGGCGCGCTGGTTGCGGGCCAACTGGTGCTCCACGCGCTGCTGCTGGCGCGACAGCTCCAGCCGCTGCACGTCCGGCCGGCGCTCCAGCACGTCCTCCAACGCCAGCGGGCCCACCGCCTCCTCCGCGGCCACGGGGATGGGGAAGCCCGGCGGCAGCCACGCCGGCCGCGGCAGCACGGGCTGGCCCTCCGCGTCGCGCAGGAAGAGGGACAGCTCCATGGCGCTCTGCTGGAGCAGCCGCTCGGCGGCCACCACCTGGCCGTCGCGCTGAACCAGCGCCCGCTGGTTGTCCACCTGCTCGAAGGCGGCCAGGTCGCCGCTCTGCACACGCTCGATGAGCTGGGCGTCCCGGGCCTGCGCCATACGCCGCAGCTCCGTGGCGACGGCATACCGGCGGCCGGCGGCCACCCACTCCCAGTAGCGCCACGTCGCGACGCGAGCCGACTCCAGCCGCGCTTGCTCCACGGCCTGAGTGGCGGCGTTCGTGCCCAGCTCGGCGCGGGCCACGGCGGCACGCCGCCGGTCGATGGGGCCGTTGCGCCACAGCGGCACGCTGACGCCCGCGCGCACCTCGCCCAGCGCGTTCGTCTGGTACTGCTCCGCGTAGGTCGGGAACTGGCCGCTGCCCAGTCGCCAGCCGGCGAAGAGGTTGGCGCCCCACAGGGCCGTGGGCTGCTCCACCACGCCCTCCACGCGGGTGTACGGGTAGCCACCCAGCGGTGTGCTCGCCACCCGGCCCCGCAGGACCGGGTCGAACCCGCCCTGGGCCGCCAGCAGCTCCGCCCCTGCCGCCTCCACGTCCCGGCGAGCGGCTTCGATGACGGGGTAGTGGCGCTCCACCGACTCCAGCACCGCCTCCAGGGACAGCGTGTCGCTCCCGCCCTCCACGCGCGCCTGTTCCGACGCCCGCCCCGGCGCGGTCAGCAGGCTCGCCAGGAGCACGGCGCGCAGACTCACCCACGTCATCCCTTGTCCTCCTTCTTCTGCGCATGTGCCGGCTCCGCGCTGTCCACCACTGGCGGGAAGCCGTTGAAGCGGCGCCACAGCTCGAAGCCCACCGTCACCTCGTTGAGGAACACCCAGCCGTTGACGCGGACGCCCTGGCGCAGGTACGCCGCAGAGGGCCACGCGTCGCTCGCCTCGTCCGGTACCACGAGGATGCGGAACTTCCCCTTGCCGTCGTCGGTGGAGTCGATGAGCGCCACCTTGCCGCCGAAGGTGCCCACCGCCACGGACGGCCAGCCGCTGAACTGCACCGCGGGCCACCCCTCGAACTGGAGCCGCACGCGCCGGTCGTCCGCCAGCAGCGGCACGTCGTTGCCCTCCATCCACAGCTCCACCGCGCGCGACTCGGTGTCCGGCACCAGCACCACCAGCGGGTCTCCCGCCTTGAGCATCTCCCCGCCCAGGCCGCCCACCAGCCGCAACACGGTGGCGTCCATGGGGGCGCGTACCTCCTGGGTGCGCTGGCGCGCCAGGCGCACGTCCATGCGGGCCAGCTCCACCTGGGCGGACGCGACCTCGGACAGGGCCGACGCGCGCGAGGCCCGCGCGTCCGCCACGGAGGCGCCCACGTCGTTGCCCACCCGGCCCTGGTCGGCGCGCAGCGCGGCCTCCTCGCTGCGCGCGGCGCTCAGCGCCACCCGGGCCCGGTCCACCTCGGTGCCGGCGCGCACCGCCTCCAGCTCCGCCAGCTCCAGGGCGCGGGTGGCGGTGAGGCCGCCTTCCGCCAGCCGCTTCTGGCGCTCCAGGTTGAGGCTCGAGGTGCGGTGCGCCGCCTCCGTCGCCTCCAGCGCGCGCTGCGCCGCCAGCGTGCGGTCCCTGGCCATGGCCACCCGCGCCTCCGCCGCGGACGTGGCCAGGGTGCGCGAACCGGAGAGCTGCTCCGCGCGCGCCGCCAGCGCCTCCGCGCGCGCCCGCGCCGCCTCCAGCCGCTGCAGCAGCGCCGCGTGCTCCAGCTCCAGCCGCGACAGGAGCTGCGGGTCGTTGTCGGACAGCTCCACCAGCAGGTCGCCCTTCTTCACGCGGCTGCCCTCGCGCACCTCCCAGCGCACCACGCGCCCCTCGATGGGGGCCTCCACGAACTGCTGCCGCTCCACGGGGGTGAAGGCCACCACACGGCCGTGGCCCACCGCCGTCTGCTGCCAGGGCGCGAAGGCGAGCAGCACCGCGGCGCCCACCAGCGCCAGCAGCACGCGCGTGAGGACATGGGCGGCCCGGGGGGCGCGCACCAGGGTGAAGGCGGCGCGCTCGGCGCGCTCGCCCACCAGGGACTGCGTCAGGGGTGTCGTGGCCATGTTCAGCGCTCCTCCGGGCTTGAGCCCGCCATCAGCTCCGCCAGCGTGTGGCGCCGGTCGATGCGCCGCACGGCCGCGTCCTCCTCGCTGGCCAGCACCACCAGCGTCCACCGCGCCTCGGGGGCCAGCAGCGAGTCCATGACCTCCTGGCGCCCGCGCTCGCTCAGGCCTTCCAGCACTTCGTCCAGGACGATGAGCCGGGGGGCGCCCGCCAGCGCGCGTGCCACCATCAGCCGCCGCACCTGGCCGCTCGACAGCGGAGCCCCGGTGGGGCCCAGGGGCGTGTCCAGCCCGCGCGGCAGCGACAGCACGGCCTCCAGCAGCCCCACCGCCGCCAGCGCCCGCCGCGCCTCGCTCGGGCCCACCGCGGCGCGCCCCGCGCGCACGTTATCCAGCACCGAGCCCACCAGGACCTCCACGCCCCGCACCAGCGCCACCTGCGAGCGCAGCGCGGCCAGGGAGACACGCCGCGTGTCCACCCCGCCCACCGCCAGCCGGCCCCGGGTGGGCTGGCGCAGGCCGAAGAGCAGGTCCGCCAGGGTGCTCTTGCCGCCCCCGCTGGGCGCGAGGAGGGCCACCTTCTCTCCGGGCGCCAGCTCCAGCTTCAGCCCCGTCAGCGCCGCCCGCCCCCCGCCGTGCGAGAAGTGCACGCCTTCGACCCGCACCGGCAGCCCGTCCCGGTCCTCAGGCAGCGGCTCTCGGTGGGGGCCGTCCTCCTCAAGCGGCAGGTCCACCAGGTGGCCCAGCTTGTCCAGGGCGGCCTGCAAGTCATAGAAGGCCTCCACGTGCTTGCCGAACTTGACGAACGAGGTCAGCACGGTGGTGACGATGAGTTCAGCCGCCACGAGCTGGCCCAGGGTGAGCTGCCGCTGGATGACGAGCCAGCCGCCCAGGCCCAGCAGCAGCGCGCTGGCCACGACCTGCAGGCCCAGTGAGCCCACCACCTGCCGGAAGACGACGCTGAAGTGTCGGCGCCGCGCGCCCAGATAGCGGCGCGTCAGCACGTCCGCCTGCTCCTCCGCGAGCACCGCCCCGTCCCGCGAGCGGAAGGCGAGCGGGTGCCGCGCCAGCTCCTCCAGCCATGCGGCCACCGCGTACTTCGCCTTCGACTCCTCGATGGCCGTCGCCGTGCCGCGCTGGCCGAGCACCAGGATGATGAAGGCGGTGGCCGCGATGAGCACCAGGTCGAAGGCCAGCAGCACCGGGTGGTAGAAGGCCAGCACCACCATCCCAATGAGGGCCTGCAGCACGAGGCTGACGCCCTCCAGGAGGAAGATGGACAGCGTCTTCTGGAGGGTGAGCACGTCGAAGAACCGGTTGACCAGCTCCGGGCCGTAGTCGCGGTCGAACGTCTCCTGCCGCACCCGGGGGATGCGGTGCGAGGCATCCAGCGCTACGCGCGCGAACATGCGCTGCTGGATGACCTCCACGACGTGGGTGTTGAGCGCCCGCAGCGTCGCGGCGAAGGCCAGCGCCGCCATGACGAGGATGGACAGCACCACCAGCGGCTGCAGCAGGGTGCCGAACGTCACCGTGTTCACCAGCGCCTGCACGGCCACTGGCGTGGCCAACGACAGCAGGCCCGCCGCCACCGCGTAGACGAGCACCACCTTCAGGTCGTCCCGCTCCAGCCATAGCAGCGAGCGCAGCCGCTGCATGGGCGTGGGGTGGTCGCCGTGGCCGTGAGGGTCTCCGCCCCCGAGCCGCTCCAGCGGCGCGGCGGGCACCGCCACCATCCAGTCCAGCGGTTGCGCCGGAGTCTCCGCGCCCACCGCGGCGATCAGCGCGGGCCCACCCACCCAGTCCGGGAGCGCCACGCCCCGCGCGTGGACCAGCACCTGCCCGGGCCTGCGCGCGGTGACGAGGCACCAGCCCTCCGGCCCGAGCAGGGCAACCGGTAGGGGCACCTCACCCGTCATCACCTCGCGCACGGACGCGCGCCGGGCCACCGCGCGCAGGCCCACCGCCTCGCAGGCGGATGCCAGGCGCTCGGGCCAGGCCCGCGCGGCCGCCGCGCTCTCGCCGCGCGTCCACCGCTGCACGGCCTGCGCCTCCACGGTGACGCCCGCGGGCGCGCCCAGCGCCTCCAGTACCGGCAGCAGCGCCTCCAATGAGAAGCCGTCAGGCCTCGCCACGTTCGGCTCATGGGCCTGGGGCGCCGCCACCACCTCATCCCCTTCGCGCTTCCGCGGGGCGCCTGGCGCCTGGGGCTCCGTCACTGACTGAGACATGAACCGTTTCTCTCCGTCGAAAGGATTCCTGCCGGGAAGCCTCGAAAGACCTGGGGCTCTACTCCCGAACCCCCGCCGGAGCCGGGCCCGGAGGAGGTCGCGTCCGTCCCGTCCCGGTCCGCATTTCTGGAATATAAATTCGCGACGTTTGATACGCGACCGGAAATATGCGAATTTTGTGTCGCTTGTCAATCGTCGTTGATTCGAGCACTGGCGGGAGCCTCATGGACCCCTTGAAAGGGACACACCTGGAATTTCCCTCGTGGACGTTCCTCACCAACCACGCGCACGTGCTGCTGTGCATCGCGGCGGATCCGGAGGTGCGCCTGCGGGACGTGGCGTCGCGTGTGGGCATCACCGAGCGCGCGGTGCAGCGCATCGTCAGTGACCTGGAGGAAGGTGGCTACCTCCAGCGTGAGCGCGAGGGGCGGCGCAACCACTACACGGTGCGCGCCGACCTGCCCCTGCGCCACCCGGTGGAGCGGCACCGCACCGTGGCGTCGCTCATTGCGCTCGTGGAAGGCGTAGAAGGCGTGGAAGGCGTGGATGACCCAGCCTCAGCCCCGCCGCGCAAGCCCGTCCGCCCGAGGCGCTGACCGGGTGGACGGGAGCCACTGGCTCGGGGACGCCCATCGCCCACGGCAACCTCCGCCAGTTGCCGCGACGGGATGCGTCTTCCGGAGAAGGTGAGCAGACGGGCGCATCCCCGCCATCGTGCGAGTCGAGCAAGGAGCACCTCCCTGGAGCCTGCTTGGAGTGTTGTGCAGGCCTCCGTTGCTCGCGCGCCGGACCGCCGTGTCAGGGCGGGCAGGGCTGTGTCGCTACATCGCGACGCAGCCGTAGACCTTCTCGTAGTAGTAGGTCTTCGTGCCGTTGAGGACCGTCTCTGGTGTGCTGCATCCGCAGAGCAGCTCACCGACCTTGGTGACCTTCGCGGGCTCCGCGTAGTACGTGATGACGTAGTCCCGGCCGGTGATGTCACGACAGGGGATCGCCTGGGCCTCCGTGTCGAGCCCGGCGGCAGCCTCCTCTTCAATGCCGCCACAGCCCGTCAACAGCCCTGCCGCCAGCAGACCCACCATGATGCCCTTACGCATGGATTCTCCTTTTGTAGGAAAGTGATGCGTAGCCAGGATAGCTGGGGAGCCTGGCAATGACACCTGGGGGCTGGGGACTGCACGGTTCTGAACGGACAGGTGCTCCGACGGGGCCATCCGCTCGGCCGCTCCTTGCAGTCCCACTGGGGCTTGTGTTCCCGGAGGTCAGTGTCCGCTACTGAGGGACGCCCCCGGCTTGTCATGAATGCCGATGCGCCCGAGGAGCGTGGCGCTCGCATCGTTGAGTCCGATGAGCGTCACCGCCACGCCCCGGTCGCGGAACTTGAGCACCACCCGGTCCACCGCCGCCACGGCCGAGGCATCCCAGATGTGGGAGTGCGTGAGGTCGATCTCCACCGCCTTGACGGGCTCCCTGAAGTCGAAGGCGCTGGCGAAGCCCTCCACGGAGACGAAGAAGATTTCACCTGAGACGCGGTAGTGCCGCTTCTGACCGTCGGGAGTGAGCGAGCTCTCCACGCTGACGAGCTTGGCGACGGTGCGCGCGAACAGCAGCGCGCTCAGCACCACGCCCACCGCGACGCCCTTCGCCAGGTCATGCGTGAGCACGACGGTGAACACCGTCGCCACCATCACGATGGAGTCGCTCATCGGCATGCGCCGCATGGCCCCGAGCGACTTCCAGTCGAAGGTGCCGACGGAGACCATGATCATCACCGCGACGAGGACGCCCATGGGGATGCGCGCCACCCAGTCCCCCAGCACCAGGATGAGGAAGAGGAGCAGCACGCCCGCGGTGAAGGTCGAAAGCCGGCAGCGGCCACCGGAGCGCACGTTGATGACGGACTGGCCAATCATCGCGCAGCCCGCCATCGCGCCGAAGAAGCCCGCGGCGATGTTCGCGAGCCCCTGGCCGGCGGCCTCGCTGTGCTTGCAGCTGGGCGAGTCCGTCATGTCGTCCACGACGGCGGCGGTGAGCAGTGATTCGAGCAGGCCCACGAAGGTGAGGGTGAGCGCGTAGGGGAAGATGATGCGCAGGGTGTCGAGGGTGAAGGGCACCTGGGGGACGTGGAAGAAGGGCAGCGCGGTGGGCAGCGCCCCCATGTCCCCCACGGTGCGCACGGACGCGCCGCTGAGGAGGGAGATGGCGGTGATGACGACGATGGCGACCAGCGGCGACGGCACGGCCTTCGTGAGGCGTGGCAGCCCGTAGATGATGACCAGGCCCCCGGCGACCATCGCGTACATCTGCCAGTTCGCGCCGACGAACTGGGGCAACTGGGCGAGGAAGATGAG
The DNA here is from genome assembly GCF_013372605.1 of Myxococcus sp. AM009. Lineage (NCBI taxonomy): Bacteria > Pseudomonadati > Myxococcota > Myxococcia > Myxococcales > Myxococcaceae > Myxococcus > Myxococcus sp. AM009. The sequence continues at coordinate 24,433 of NZ_JABXEP010000007.1, read as the reverse complement.
GATGGCGAGCGCGTTGACGAAGCCGGTCATCACCGCGCGTGGGACGAACTTCATGTAGCGGCTGAGCCGCAGCAGCCGGAAGGTGAGCTGCAGCACGCCGGTGAGGATGGTGGCCGCGAAGAGGTACTCGAGGCCGTGGTTCTTGACGAGCGTGACCATCAGCAGCGCCATCGCGCCCGTGGCCGCTGAAATCATCCCGGGGCGGCCTCCGAAGAAGGCCGTCATCACCGCGATGATGAAGGAGGCATAGAGGCCCACCTTCGGGTCCACGCCCGCGATGATGGAGAAGGCGATGGCCTCTGGGATGAGCGCGAGCGCCACTACGGTCCCGGCCATCAGGTCGCCGCGAACATTGGAGAACCACTCCTCTTTCAGCCGAGGAAGGTCGAGGAATCGCGAGCGGCCGTGGGGGGCCGCCTGGGAAGCTGCGGTGTTCATGGTTGAGCTGTTCTCGTGAGGAAACAGTGCCCGTGGACCCATGGGGCCCCGCGCACGCGGATGAATCGAGCAGCGCCTCGACGGACGCCGTGTGGGCGACGCCACACGCGCTCCGTCGGGACGAAGTGACAGGTCAGGGCAAAGGCCGGGCAGCCTCGCGAGCGGCAGAGCGCCGCCGTGGCAGGCCGTTTCGGTTGCTCAAAGACGCAGGGTCAGGGTGGCGTCATCGGCCCGGTCTGGCCGCTTCCGCGCCTCAGGTGCCGGCGGTCAACTTCGCTCGGCTGTTCCAGGGCGAGCCTGGGCGTCTGAGGGGAGGGGCGCATGGAGCAACGGGACAGGCAGCCCCACATGGAAGGGCTGGACGTGCCCGGCAGATCTCACATCACGCGGGAATCCGCAACCCGCCGTGCCGGATACCGCCGCGGGACGCTGCTTGCGCGGGAGGAGAGGGAGCGGGTGCGGCTCCTGGCGATGCTCGGGAGCGTCGACGTCTCGTAGCGCCTGAGCCATCCCGTCCCTGATGCCGCGCGCTTCTCGGCGCTCGGAATGGCGGTGTCATCGGCTGGACGCCACCGCGCATGGACGCGCGAAGGGGACCCGCAGCGGGCATTCTTCTCCCTCGCCTGGGAAGCGGAGTTCTCCCAGGTGGACAAGCGCCGCTCCTGGAATCCGCGTGCCAAGGGATTCGAGTGGCCCCGGCGCCTGACCGTCCCTCACTGAAGGGCTCCCTTCAGGGAGAGGTGTGCGTTTCACTTTAAAAACAGACAAGCAGACATTTTCACGGAGTGCCTTGAAGCGCACGGCAGGCGCGTGCGCGACCTGCGCCGACGGGAGGGGCGCATGGGACTGCTCGAAAGCTGGCGAGCGCGTTGCAATGCGCCGTCGCCGCCGCCGGAATCAGCCGGCCGCTCGATTGAGCATTGTCCATGAACGCTATCAAGACTGCCGTTGCCGCCGTCACCGCTGCCGCGTCCCTCGTCGCCTTTTCGCCCGCCGAGGCCGCCACCGCCACCGCCAACCTGAACGTCACCGCCAACGTCGGAGGCGCCTGCAGCATCGGCTCCGGCCTCGGCGGCGGCACGCTGAACTTCGGCACGTACGACCCCGTCGTCACCAACTCCGCAATGGGCGTCGACCTGTTCGGTACGGGCACGCTGAGCGTGCAGTGCACCCTGCTCCGTCCCGCGATCATCACCCTGGGGCAGGGGCTGCACCCGGCCTCGGGTTCAACCGACGCTGCGCCGCTGCGCCGGATGCGCAACACGGCCTCGGCGGACTACCTCGCGTACAGCCTGTACCAGGACGTCACCCGGCTCTTCGTGTGGGGCAACACCGCCGGCACGGCCCTCGCGTTCCTCGGCACGGGCCTGCCCGTCCCCGTGCTGGTCTACGGCACGGTTCCGCGTGGCCAGAACGTCCCCTCTGGCACCTATAACGACACCGTCGTTGCCACCATTACGTTCTGATTCGGAGGGCGATAACAGACGTGAGCGTCTTCTGTCCTGGACTGTCGGCCTGAGGGTCACGACAGCACTGGAATGGGTCGCCATGGGGACCGCGAGTGCCGCCGAGCTTGATGTCGGCTCGGTCCGGCATGAACTGGATTCCGGGGCCAGGCCGAAGAAGGGCGCATGTCGCTCGCGCTGACGCAGGACCTGTTCTTCTTCCCGTCCCTGTTGACGTTGGAGCCCGGGGAGTCCGCCCCATCCGGGTGGTCAGCTCCTCGGCGCTTCGGTCACGCGGGTAGCAAGCTGGCCGAGAGGGACGCTGCTGCTTGCTGGGAAGCAGCGAAGGCACGAGCTCCGGACGGGCGAAGTCGCGCGAGCGCGCGCCCGTCGAAATCCCCAGGAGGGACAGCAACTTGGGCAATGACCCCGACAGGAATCGAACCTGTGGCCTGCGGTTTAGGAAACCGCCGCTCTATCCAACTGAGCTACGGGGTCGTGCTCTCAAGTCACTGCGCTTTCTGGAGGCGGCCCGCCAGAAAGGTCCAGCCATGTTCCCCACTGCGGGGCGCATGCACAACGGCGTGCGTTATAGCAGGCGGCCCGGCGCGCGCAACGCGCCAGCGTCACCGTTTCCAACCCGCCGCCCCCTCGGGGCCCTTCCAGGCGCCCTCAGCGCGAGGCGGGAACGTCCCGGAACCGGACCATGCGGCCCCGCTCCCCGTCCCAGACGTTGAGTCGCAGACAGGCCAGCACGTCCCTGGGGCGCAGGGTGGTGGTGCGGGGATTCTGGAGCTCCGGAATGGCGGCCATGGCCTCCGGCAGCCGGTAGAAGGGGATGCGCGGGTTGAGGTGGTGGACGTGGTGGTAGCCGATGTTGCCGGTGAACCACGCCATGACCGGGCCACAGGCCAGGTAGCTCGACGCCTCCAGGGCCGCGCTCGCGTGCGTCCAGTCCTGGTCCTCACGCAGCGCGACGTCCGGGAAGTTGTGCTGGGAGAAGAAGAGGTACGCCCCCAGCGCGTAGCCGAGGGACAGCGGCAGCGCCATCGCCGTGAGATACACACCCAGGCCCCCGAAGGAGAACACCGCCACGCTGATGGCCACGTGGAGGAGCACGGCGAAGCCCGCGCTCCAGTAGCGCAGCGGGTGCTTCACGAACGGCACGATGCACAGCCCACTCAAGAACGCGAGCGGATACGCGAAGACCATCACCAGCGGATGTCGCTCCACCACGTAGGCCAGCCGCTCCAGCGCCGTGGCCTCACGCCACTGCTGCGCCGTCCACGTCGTGAACGTCCCCGACGAGGAGGCCGCCAGCCGGGCCGTGTTCGCGTGGTGGTGGTTGTGCGTCTCGCTCCAGACGCGCGGCGGCGTCAGCAACAGCACCGCGTGGGTGTGGAACAGGGCCTTTCCCAGCCGCGAGCCCGACAGCAGCGAACCGTGCAGGTAGTCGTGGACCAGGATGAAGGAGCGGATCAACACCAGCGCTTCCACCACGCTGCCCACGACACGCAGGGGCCACCAGGAGGGGAGGGTGGCGAGCGCGATGGCGCTCAGCAGGGCCACGAAGGTGGTGCCCACTTCCCACCAACTTCGCCGCGGGTCCTGCGCGGCGAAGGGCCGCGTTCGGGCGATCAGGTTCCGCTCGGCGTCTCGGGAGAGTGAGGTGAAGGCGCTGCTGCGGGTCGCGGAGTCCATTCGGAGGTCCAGGGCTGGCACGGCGGCGGCTGCCGCCGATTCGAGTCCCTGGAACCATGCCCGCCCACTGTCATGCGACCGTCATGGCCGGTGCCTTTGGCGGACACCCCCACGGATGCTGCGATGCGTCGGAGGCCGCGCCGCCCCGTCTGGCCCATGGGGCTCGACGGGGCGCGGCTCGTCACGAGCGATGCTTGTTGGCCCGGAACTCGCTGGCCCACTGCTCGACGATGGACGCCACCTGCTCGCGCTCGGAGCGCTGCGCGGTCGGAATCACCGAGGCCTGGGCCAACTGCAGGACCGGCTGGCTGTCGCCACTGGGCGTCGGGACCACGGGGCTGACGCCCTTCTTGCGGACCCAGACGCGAGGCCCCTCGCTGGGACGCACGGGCTCCGGGGTGACGGCGGTCTCCAGCGCCTCCATGGACTCGCGGCGCTTCCGCCCCAGGATGACGTCTGGAATGCTGTTCGGCGCGGCGTCTTCCGTCCACGCGTGGTGCAGGCGGCCGGATGCCACCATGAGCCGCCGCTTCTGGTAGTGGGCCGCGCAGTAGCCCAGGCTGCGCACCGGCCGCTTGCAGCCGATGACGGCGCAGGGCCGGGCTTCCGGAGCGGCTTCTTCCTCGGGCCCCGCATCGAGGGTCGCGAGCGACGAGGCCAGGACATCCAGCGCCTCGTTCGGCAGCTCACGCCGCGGCAGGCGGCGGAGGCCGCTGGGATGAGACAGGCTCTCCGCGATGCGCAGGAGCGTGTCCGTCAACGGCGACAGTTGCCCGGCGAGCTCCTCGGCCAGCACGGTGCGGAACGCGCGTTCCAGCGGCGGCAAGGATGAGGCGGGGACGCGCGTGGTTCGCGTGGAGTGATGAGGCGGGGCGGAACGAAGGCTACGGGGTCTTGGCATGTCGATGAGTGCCTGTGGTCGCTGCCGGCTGCTTCAGGGGACCGCGGAGCGGACGGCCGTGGCGTTAGCACACCTGTGGCCGACCGCCCAGGACAGCCTGTCAAAGGGCTCGTGAGTGGATGTTACGCGGCGATAACCCAAGCGGTGCGTCCCCATGTCAACACGGCCCACGTCCATTCAATCCCGAGCCGCGCCCGCGCCTTTCAGGTATGTTGAAATCCTACCTGTCGAGGGGTCGGCATGACTTCCAGGGAGCACGCTTCTTCCTGGGCTGAAACAGGCTACTGCGGCAGGATGCGCGTGTCGTGCAACTTCACTGAGAGGATTTGCCCGTGCGAAACATCTCGGCTGTCGCGGTGTCCCTGGCTGCTGCTGGTTTCCTGGTGGCATGTGGCGAGGGCGTGGACCTGAATGAAGAGGGTGCAATCCCCACCGCCCCGGAAGCCGCGCAGGAGGCTGTCTCCGCGCCCGCCGAGGTGTCCGCGCAGGCGTGCACGACGCTGTACCGTCCCCGGGTTACCACCTACTGGACGTCCTTTCCCATTGAGCGGGAGGGGCAGGTGGGTCGGTGCACGACGGCCAGTGACTGTTCCGTGACGTGTGTGGGCGAGACGTCGCAGTACGCCATCAACGGCCAGTTCTTCTACTGCACCTACTGCCCCTGACGTGACGTCTCAGCGCTCCACGCAGGAAGCACCCGGCGCGGAGGCGCCTTCCGTCTGGCGGCAGCGCGACTCGGCCGCGCGAGCGTTCGCGGCCTCGTCGCCGCGCCCGGCGGCTTCGAGCAGCGCCGCCGCGCGGGCGTAGTGTCCAGCTGCCTGCCCCTTGGGCAGCAACTGTTCGTCCGCATGCGCGGCGGCGAGCAGGAAGGGAAGGGCGCGGTCCTCCTGCCCCGCCTCCATCCAGTGGTGCGCCAGGACGATGGCGGGCGCGCCGTCCCGCTCGAAGGCGCGCGCCAGCCGGCCGTGCAGGAAGCGAGCGGCGGAGTTGGACACGCTGGCGTGGACCGCTTCCAGGACCAGGTCGTGGGTGAAGCGCTCCGCCACGAGGAGCTGCGCGGACTCCAGCTCGGACAGCGCCGCGTGCAGCTCCGCCACGCTGACCTGGAGCACCTCGGGCGCCAATGCGGCCCGGAAGTGGAGGTCTGCTCGCGCCGCCAACTGCGCCGTGAGCCGGGCCAGGGGCGTGAGGCGCTCCAGGCGGCGTTGGATGAGCGGCCCCACTCGGCCCGGCGGTGGGAGCCTGCGCGGCCAGTCCCTGTGGAGGGCATCCGTTTCGATGAGGTGCTTCAGCGTCTCCATGATGTACAGCGGGTTGCCGCCCGTGTAGCGCGTCAGCGCCTCTGCGTGAGGTTCCGCGCCCGGAAGCTCCAGGCCCGCGAGCAGCTGCCGGACCTCTTCGAGCGCGAGCGGCCCCACCTCGATGACGCGCGCGAGCCCCGTGTCCACGAGCTTGCGTACGTTGGCTTCGGAGTAGGGCGGGAGCTCTCCCTTGCGGTAGCAGTCGATGAAGACGGGCGCGCGGGCCGGCGCTTCGTACTTCCGCTCCATCATCCGGGTCAGCGCGTACATGAACAGCTTCGCGCTGGCCTGGTCCCAGTACTGGACGTCGTCGACGACGATGACCTGGTCACCCGCGTGCAGCAGGGCCAGCGCCTCCGCGTGGGCCTCGTAGAAGCGCAGCTCGTCGGCCTCGGAGGCGAGCGGTGGCAGGGCGCTCCCATTGCCCAGCTCCGGCACGATGCGCGACAGCTCCGTGCGGACCCAATCCGGCATCACGATGTCGGGGCGCCGGGCCAGGTGGGCCCGGACCGCGCGCGTCTGGGAGGCATAGGGCACCTCCTGGTCGCCCGGGCGGGCTTCGATCCGGAACCACGCCCCCACGGACGCCGCGAACTCCTCGGCGAGGCGTGTCTTTCCGCTGCCCGCGTCTCCCACCACGAAGAGCAGCTGCCCCGCCTCCAGGCCTTCCTGGAGCTGGCGCAGGGCGTGCTGTCTGCCCGCGAGGACGGGCGGGCGCAGCACGCTCACGGGCAGGAGGGCTCGGGTGGGGTGGGGGGACGCGGTCCACGCCGCGGCCTTTTCGATGTCGCGCACCAGGGTGAGCGTCTCCTGCATGGGAGCGACGCCCAGGTCGTGAGACAGCGTGCTGCGAAGCCGGTCGAAGGCCGCGAGCGCCGCGCCCCGGTCACCCCGGAGGTAGTGCAGGCGGATGAGGTGACGGCCGGCCTGTTCGGACTCCGGCTCCTGCTGCACCCAGGCCTGGGTCAGGGCCAACGCGGCGGGCCAGTCACTCGCGTCCATGCGGCGTTGGACTTCGGCCTCGCGGGCATGGCGCACCCAGCCCTCGACGGCGGCGCGGGCCCCGTCCAGCCACCGTGACAGCTCGTCGCAGTCGTCGAAGCTCACCCCCGTCAGCAGGCCAACGTCCGTGCCCCGCAGCAGCGCCTGGAGGACATCAGGGGACAGGGGCGTGCCCGCGGCGCACTTCAGCCTCGCGAGGTCCAACGCGACGTCCGGCGACAGGCTCAGCCGTTGGGAGTCCCCGTCCACCAGGTCCGCGCCGCCGCAGCTCAGCCGGAGCCGGCGCAGCAGCTGGCGCATGTTGTTGCGCACGGCGGCGGGCGGCGAGTCCGGCCATAGCAGGTTCGACACGGCGGCCTTCGACGCGGGGCCCTCCATGCCCAGGTAGGCCAGGAGGGTGGCGGCTCGGCGGTCCAGCCTCACGCGCTGTCCGTCGGGGCCTTCCAGGTGGGCGTGGCCCAGGACCCGAGCGCTCCACCCAGGCAGCTTCACCTGGGCGACTCCGTCATGCGACTCCACTTCCGGCCTGTTCGACCCCATATCGAACATACGGAGCGGTGCCGGAAGCTGGTCTTGGGATAAAAGGTTTTCTTTGAATTGGTTGTGAGCGGTGTCGCCCGTCTCGGGGCTTGGAACGCGGGAGGCTGGCCGGTACAACACGCCCCTGGGGCCGCGGGCATGTCGTCCTGGCCCCGGCCGTCATGATCGCGAACCTCCACAACGCCGACATCCCCCAGCCCGTGCTGGACGTCATCGCGCGGCTGCGCGAACTGGGCCACGCCGTCTACCTGGTGGGCGGCTGCGTCCGGGACATGGTGCGCCAGGTCCACCCCAAGGACTTCGACGTGGCCACCAGCGCGCTGCCGCAAGAAGTCCAGGGCGCCTTCCGCAAGGTCATCCCCACGGGCATCCAGCACGGCACCGTCACCGTCCTGCAGAACGGCACGCACGTGGAGGTGACGACGTTCCGCTCGGAGGGGGACTACCTCGACGGCCGCCGGCCCAGCTCGGTGGCCTTCGAGCGCGACATCATCAAGGACCTGTCCCGGCGCGACTTCACCATCAACGCGATGGCCTACAACCCGCTGGACCGCGAGCTGGTGGACCCGTTCGGCGGACAGTCGGACCTCCAGGCGCAGCTCATCCGCTGCGTGGGCTCCGCGCTGGAGCGCTTCTCCGAGGACGGCCTGCGCCCCCTGCGCGCCGTGCGCTTCGCCGCGGTGCTCGGCTTCTCGCTCGATGCCGCGACCCGGGACGCCATCCCCGCCACGCTCAGCGTCTTCCGCAAGGTCGCGCTGGAGCGGGTGCGTGAGGAGCTGGTGAAGCTGCTCCTGTCACCCCGTGCGGAGCGCGGCCTGCAACTGCTCGCGGACACCGGGCTTTTGGACGTGTTCCTGCCGGAGCTGGCGCGCGCGGAAGCCCCGGCCGCCGCGTCCGCCCGGGCCGCGGTGCAGGCCTCGCCGCTGGAGGTGGAGGTCCGTGTCGCGGTGCTGCTGGCCGACCTGGTGGACCGCGCCCAGGCGCGCGACATTGGCCTGCGGCTGAAGTTCCCCAACAAGGTGGCGGACCTGGTGGCGCTGCTCGTTGAACACGCGAAGGCGGAGGCGCGGGTGGGGGCGCCGGACGCCGCGCTTCGCCGGCTCCTGGCCCGCCTGGGACCGCCGCGGCTTCCGTTGTGGGCAGCGGTCGTTCGTGCCCGGGTCGGGGTCCGCCAGCCGGAGGCGCTTCAGGAGGTGGAGGCGCTCATCGCTCGCGTGGAGGCGCTCGCCGCCGCGAAGCCTCCGTTGACGGCGAAGGACCTGGCGCTGACGGGAGGCGATATCATGGCCGCCCTGGGCGTGGGGCCGGCTCCCATCGTGGGCGAGGCCACCCGGTTCCTCGTCGAGTCCGTCCTGGATGAGCCGGGTTTGAACACGGCCGACGCCCTGCGGCAGCGGTTGCAGGCGTGGCACGCGCAGGCTGCTCGCTGAGCGGGCGGGCTGCGCGGCGTGACGGGTGTCGGGAAAGGACGCTCCCCGCGTCCTCCCCGCGTGCGCCCGGACGCGCGGGCGTGTAGGAAGGAGCACCATGCGAGTCGTCGTTGCGATGAGCGGCGGGGTGGATTCCTCGGCCGCTGCCGCCCTGCTCAAGGAGCAGGGCCACGAGGTCATCGGTATCACCCTGCGCGTCTGGTCCTACGAGGGCAAGGCGACGTGCGGGAGCTGCTGCAGCCCGGACGACATCGATGACGCGCGGGCCGTGGCCCAGACGCTGGGGATTCCCTTCTACGTGGCCAACGCGGAGGAGATCTTCCAGGACCGGGTCATCAACCCCTTCGTCCAGTCGTACCTGGGCGGGCGCACGCCCATCCCCTGCGTCGCCTGCAACCGGGACGTGAAGTTCAACTTCCTCCTCAAGCGCGCCCGCGCGCTCGGCGCCCGGCTGGCCACGGGGCACTACGCCCGCGTGGAGGAGGCGGACGGCCGCTTCGTCCTGCGCCGCGCCGTCGACGCCGCCAAGGACCAGAGCTACTTCCTCTTCACGCTCGGCCAGGACGAGCTGCGCGACCTCCTCTTCCCCGTGGGCGGCATGACGAAGGCGGAGGTCCGCGCCGTCGCGGAGCGGCACGGCCTGGTCACCAGCCACAAGCCGGAGAGCATGGAGATCTGCTTCGTGCCGGACGGCGACTACGCGGGCTTCGTGGAGAAGGTCGCCGGGCCGCAGCCGGCCGGAGACATCGTGGACACCGAGGGCAACGTGCTCGGCACCCACCAGGGCATCCACCGCTACACCGTGGGCCAGCGCAAGGGGCTCAACCTGGGCGGCGGCGAGGTTCGCTACGTGCACCGGCTGGAGCCGGAGACGCAGCGCGTGGTGGTGGGCCCCGCCGAGGGCACCGGCCGCGACAACTTCGGTCTGCTCCAACCCCACTGGGTGAACGGGCCGCCGCCGGCCAGTCAGCCGGTGGAGGTCCGAATCCGGCATCGCCACTCGGGCGCGCAGGGGCGGGTGCATGTCTCGCCGCACGGGCTCGTCTCCGTGAAGCTGGACGCGCCCGCGCGCGCCGTCACCCCCGGGCAGGCCGCGGTGGTCTACCATCAGGACCGCGTGCTCGGCGGTGGTTGGATTGTCTGACCCCGCGGTGCCTCGGAGGGTGCGGCACATGGCGCAGCGCCTCGTGGGATGTCTGATCGCGGTCGTCACCGTCTTCGTGGCCGCTGGCTGCAAGGAGCGCTCGGACAAACCCGTCGCGGGGCTGCTCGCCGCCGGTGCGCCGGTGCTGCGCGCGGAGGGCAAGCAGTGGCGGCCCATCGCCGTCGGCTCGCAGCTCTTGGGGCATGACGAGCTGAAGGCGACCGGCCCCGCGGTGCTGGAGTTCTTCGGCGGGGGCCTGCGCTTCCTGGAGAAGGGCGACACGCTGGAGGTGGGTGACGCGGACGAGGCGAAGCTCCATGGCGTCAACCTGCCGTCCCGCCACATTGTCGAGGGCACGCTCCAGGAGGCGCCGCGCCCGCTGCGCATCATCGCCGCGCGCTACACCCAGGTGCAGGTGACGCCCGCGAGCGCCCAGCAGGAGGACGCGTACAGCTCCAACGGCTACTTCGCCGCCTTCTTCACGCCCAACGGGCTGTCGCCCAACAAGGCCACCGACGAACCGCCGCGTGATGGCCCTCGCAAGCCGTTGCCGCCTCCGCCACTCCGCCCCCGCGTGCCCCACATCCACGCAGGCAACCTGGGCGAGGGCGGGCTGGTGGCCACCGTGGAGGACGGCTTCATCGTGGCGGAGACGGACGACCTGGCCTCCGCCGTGCTGCTGGAAGGGGGCGAGGTGCCCCTGGGCCGCACGGTGCGTCTGGTGGTGCCCGCCGGCGCGGAGGTCGTCCTTCGCACGCAGCAGGGGCGTGAAATTGAAGTCGAAGGCCCCGCGGACGTCCGGCTGCGGTGAGGGACGGGGAGGGCGGTTTGTCCTTCGGGGGCCCGCTTCGGTAGAGTCCGCGGTCGCCCAGCGGGAGGTGTGCATGACGCGCAGTGAGCTCATCGAGCGCATCGTGGAGCGTGCACCGCATGTTCCACGGCGTGAGGTAGAGGCCATCGTCCACGCCGTCTTCGAGCAGATGTCCCAGGCGCTGATCGCCGGAAGGCGAATCGAGCTGCGGGGCTTCGGCGTCTTCTGCGTCCGCGCGCGCCGGGCTCGCACGGGCCGCAACCCCAAGACGGGCCAGCGCGTGTCGGTGCCCGCGCGGCGCACGTTGTCCTTCGCCGCCGGCAAGGAGCTGCGGGAGCGGCTCAATGCCCCACCCGCCACGGCGGCTTCCCCCGCTTCGGACACACCCCCCGGCGAGGCGCTGTCGTCGCTGCCGCACGCCGCGGGGCCCCCGCTCTCCGTGCCCGTCACGGGTTGACGGTGCGGCCTGGAGTCGTTCCGCGAATTTGACCGACCCAGGGGTGGGGCGTACTTTGCCCTCCATGCCGTCGCTACAGGCCGCAACACGGATTTCGTGTGGCCGTCGCGACCGCGCCCGAGGACTTTCAAGCCATGCGTGATGCTCACCGGATGAAGGAGAAGTTCGACGTCTCGCTGGACAACCGGCAGATCGTCAGCCTGCTCATCGCCGGCATTGTCGTGATGGGCGCTGTCTTCGTGCTGGGGGTCGTCGTCGGCAAGAAGCTCGCGGGCAACGCGGATGCCGTGGCCGCGCCGGACCTGCTCTCCGCGTTGGATGCCAACGCGCAGGCGCTCCAGAATGTGCAGCAGGAGCAGCCGCTCACCTTCCCGGATGAGCTGACCCGCAAGGCCGTTGCCGAGCCGGTGGCGCCGCCGCCCCCCAAGCCCGCCGTCGCCAAGGCCCCGCCGCCGGCGGAGAAGCCGAAGCCGCCCGAGCCGAAGCCGGCCACCGCGCAGCGCCCGTCACTGGCGCCCACGCCGGACCCGGACACGGGGGAGCTGCCGCCAGAGGAGCCCGAGGCCGAGCCGGAGCGCGTCGTCGTCGCCGAGGCGCCCACGGCGCCGGTCCCCGCGAAGGCGGTCCCGGTGTCGGGCAAGGTGGAGGCGTCCGCCGTTCCCACGCGCACCACCACCACGGAGGGCGGCGGCTTGAAGGAGGCCATCGCCCGCGCCACCCAGCGGCCGGCGCAGCCCGCCTCGCCGCCCGCGCAGGCCGTGAAGGGTGGGGCGTTCACGCTCCAACTCTCAGCGTTCCAGGACCGGCAGGAAGCCGACCGCTTCGCCGCCCGGTTGCGTGATCGGGGCTATGCCCCCTATATCCTGACGGCCGAAGTGGCTGGCAAGGGGACGTGGTACCGCGTCCGCATGGGAAGCTTCGCCTCGCGGGATGCGGCCACCCGGTATCTGTCAGACTTCAAGCGTGAGACTTCGCTCGACGCATTCGTGGCCGGCACGAACTAGAGCGGGACGAGGAAGACGGAAAGCGCCATGACGACGACGAAGCGGGTGGAGAAGCCCTGGGGATATGAACTCATCTGGGCTCACACCGAACGCTACGTGGGCAAGCTGCTGCACGTGAAGCAGGGCCACAAGCTCAGCCTGCAGTTCCACAACCGCAAGGATGAGACCATCCACGTGCAGAGCGGCAAGCTGCTCTTCGTCGTCGACGAGGGCCAGGGGCTCATCGAGAAGGAGATGAACCCCGGTGAGAGCTACCACATCAAGCCGCTCACCAAGCACCGCATGGTGGCGCTGACCGACTGCGACATCCTCGAGGTCAGCACCCCGGAGCTGGACGACGTGGTCCGGCTCGAGGACGCCTACGGGCGCACCGGCACCAGCAACCCGTAGCCGCCGTCCACCGCGGCGGCCCGCCTACTCGCGGGCCGTGTTGTTCGGGTTGCGGGTCCACTTGTCCACCGCGCCGTCCCCGTCCAGGTCCTCGCCGATGCGGTCCACCTGGCCGCCCTCCCAGTACTCCCAGTAGTCGATGCGGCCGGCGCCGCGCGTGTCGCGCTCCTTGCGCACCAGCTTGCCGCCTTCGTAGTAGGTGAAGCTGTCCACGCGGCCGTCACCGTTGGTGTCGCGCTCGCGGCGCGTGTTGACGCCCTTCTCGTAGAAGTAGGTGGAGTCCACGCGGCCGTCGAAGTCCAGGTCCAGCGCCTCGCGCGCCTTGACGCCGCTCGCGTCGAAGTAGCGCGTCAGGTCCACGCGGCCGTCCCAGTTCAGGTCCAGCTCCTGGCGCACCTTCCGTCCGTCCACCGTGTAGGTCCACACGTCCGGGCGGCCGTCGCCGTTGGCGTCCTGCGGGGTGACCTCCTCGTTGGCCGCGCCTTCCGGGCGGATGGCCTCGCCGGCCTGCCGGCCCCTGGCCGCGCCGTCCTGCTCCGCCGACTTGCTGCTGGCACAGCCGGCCAGGGCACCCGAGGCCATGAAGCCCAGGAAAATCAACTGCTTGTAGCGTGGCATGGAGAACTCCCAGCGTCCGGGGCCGCCTGGCGACGTCATTCGCACGAGATGCTTTCGCGCGACACGTCATTTCATATATTTTCACATATCGCCATGGCCCGAAAGAAAGTCAGCACCACCATCTACATCACCCCGGAGCAGAACGAGCTCCTCAAGGCGCTGAACCAGAAGACGAAGGTGCCCGTGGCCGAGTACATCCGCCAAGGCATCGACCTGGTCCTGGAGAAGTACAAGGCGCAGCTGCCGGGGCAGTCGACGTTCGACGAGCTGTGAGAGAGAGGCGTGACGTGAAGAGCATGCGTGGCAAGCGGGTAGCGGTCCTGGGCGGCGCCGGCTTCGTCGGGTCGCACCTGTGTGAGCGTCTTCTGGATGACGGCGCGGCGGGGGTCATCGCCGTGGACAACCTCATCACCGGCAACGAAGAGAACCTGCGCACGCTGAACGGGCGGCCGGGCTTCTCCTTCGTGAAGGCGGACATCACCGAGCGCATCCCGGTGGAGGGGCCGCTGGACTACGTCTTCAACATGGCCTCGCCGGCCTCGCCCATCGACTACGCGCAGCTCCCGCTGGAGACGCTGCGCGTGGGCTCCATCGGCACGGAGAACGGGCTGAAGCTGGCGGAGGCGAACCAGGCGGTGTTCCTGATGGCCTCCACGTCGGAGGTGTACGGGGACCCGCTGGTGCATCCGCAGCGCGAGGACTACTGGGGCAACGTGAACCCCATCGGCCCCCGGTCCGTGTACGACGAGGCCAAGCGCTATTCGGAGGCCATCACCGCGGCCTACGGGCGCACCAAGGGCGTGCAGGTCCGCATCGTCCGCATCTTCAACACCTACGGCCCGCGCATGCGCCTCAATGACGGCCGCGTGGTGCCGGCCTTCGTGGGCCAGGCCCTCAAGGGCGAGGACTTCACCGTCTTCGGGGACGGCAGCCAGACGCGCTCGTTCTGTTACGTGAAGGACCTGGTGGACGGGCTGGTCCGGCTGATGCTGTCGGACGAGCCGAACCCGGTGAACATCGGCAACCCCCGGGAGATGACCATCCGTCAGTTCGCGGAGGCGGTGCGCACGGCGGCGGGCGGGGGGGGCACCATCATCGAGAAGCCGCTGCCCAAGGATGATCCGAAGCAGCGTCAGCCGGACATCACCCGGGCTCGGACGCTGCTGGGCTGGGAGCCGAAGGTGCCGCTGGAAGAGGGTCTTCGGGAGACCATTGCGTGGTTCCGAGAGGTTGCCGGCACGAAGCCCGCGGCATAGTTTGCCGGCGCGTCGTTGCTGCAAGCCCTGCAGGTGGGAGGTTGCGTGAAGGTCCTGGTGACAGGTGGCGCGGGCTTCATTGGCTCGCATGTGTGCGATGAGTTCCTGCGCGGTGGACACGAGGTCATCGCGTTGGATGACCTGTCCGGTGGCAAGCGGGAGAACCTGGACCCGCGCGTGCGCCTGGCGGTCCACGACATCCGCAGCCGCGAGGCGTCGGAGCTCATCAAGTCCGAGAAGCCCGACGTGCTCTGCCACCTGGCGGCGCAGATGGACGTGCGCCGCAGCGTGGATGACCCGAGCTTCGACGCGGACGTGAACATCCGCGGCATGCTCAACCTGCTGGAGGCCGCCCGCGTCTCCGGGGTGAGGAAGGTCATCTTCAGCTCCACCGGCGGCGCCATCTACGGCGAGCAGGACGTGTTCCCCGCGCCGGAGAGCCACCCCACGCGGCCCATCTCGCCCTACGGCGTCTCCAAGGCGTCCGGTGAGCTGTACCTGGGCTACTACCGGGCGCAGTACGGCCTGCCCTACGTGGCGCTCCGCTACGCCAACGTCTACGGCCCGCGGCAGAACCCGCACGGCGAGGCGGGCGTGGTGGCCATCTTCAGCCAGCGGCTCATCGCCAATCAGGGCTGCACCATCTTCGGCGAGGGCAAGCAGACCCGCGACTTCGTCTTCGGTCCGGACGTCGCCCGCGCCAACCGGCTGGCGTTCGAAAAGGACTACGTGGGCGCCATCAACATCGGCACGGGCGTGGAGACGGACATCAACCGCCTCTACGCGCTGCTGGCCGAGGCGGCGGGCTCCAGCGCCTCCGTCGCCCACGCGCCCGGCAAGCCGGGGGAGCAGCTGCGCTCCTGCATCGACCACGCGCTCGCCAGGCAGGTGCTTGGCTGGGAGCCGAGCGTCGACGTGCGCGAGGGCCTGCGCCGCACCATCGAGTACTTCCGTCAGAAGGCTGGCGCGCCCGCTCGCGCCCACGGCTGAGCGGCGTCCGGTGCCCCCGCTTCCATCCGAGGCGGGGGAGGGGGGGCTCCCTCCCACGAGCGTACCCGGGCCGGCCCTGAGGGCCCGGGACCGGGTGTGCCGGGAGGGGGCTCAGGGCTTGTTCCAGGGGCGTTCGCCCGGGACGGGCGCTGATGACTGGGGAACAAACAAGCTCCCCGGGTGGGTTGCTCATCGGGCGGACGCGTGCGCGTAGATTTTCGCGCGATTCCCTGTTACGCACGCCCGCTTCTTCCGACGAGCGCCCTGAACATGCCGGCTGAAAACGCGCACATTCGCAACTTCTGCATCATCGCCCACATCGACCATGGAAAGTCGACGCTGGCGGATCGTCTCCTCGACAAGACGGGGACCCTGACCAAGCGCGAGGCGCAAGCCCAGTTCCTCGACAACATGGACATCGAGCGCGAACGGGGCATCACCATCAAGGCCCAGTCCGTGCGGATGAACTACACCGCGAAGGACGGCAAGCAGTACGTCCTCAACCTCATCGACACGCCAGGACACGTCGACTTCGCTTACGAGGTCAGCCGCAGCCTGGCCGCGTGCGAAGGCGCGCTCCTGGTGGTGGATGCGACGCAGGGCGTGGAGGCCCAGACGCTGTCCAACGTCTACATGGCGCTGGACCACAACCTCGAAATCATCCCGGTCATCAACAAGATCGACCTGCCGAGCGCGGACGTGGACCGCACCCGCTCGGAGATTGAAGACGTCATCGGCATCGATGCGTCCGTCGCGGTGCCGTGCTCCGCCAAGGAGGGCATCGGCATCCAGGACATCCTGGAGTCCGTCGTCAAGACGGTGCCGCCGCCAAGCGGGTCCGCGGACGCGCCGCTCAAGGCGCTCATCTTCGACTCCTGGTACGACAACTACCGGGGCGTGGTGACGCTGGTGCGCGTGCTGGAAGGCACGCTCAAGCTGCGGCAGAAGATCAAGCTGTTCAGCAACAACAAGGTCTTCGAGGTCCAGGAGCTGGGCGTGTTCAGCCCGTTCTCCCGCCCGGTGACGCAGCTCATCGCGGGCGAGGTGGGCGTGCTCGTGGCCAACGTGAAGGAGCTGCAGGACGCCAAGGTCGGTGACACCGTCACCGAGGAGGCGCGTCCCACGTCCGAGCCCTTCCCTGGCTTCAAGGAAGTGAAGCCCATGGTGTTCTCCGGCATCTTCCCGGTGGACTCCGCGGACTACGAGAACCTGCGCGACGCGCTGGCGAAGCTGGTGCTCAACGACTCGGCGTTCACCTATGAGCCGGAGTCGTCCACCGCGCTGGGCTTCGGCTTCCGCTGCGGCTACCTGGGCCTGCTGCACATGGAGATCGTCCAGGAGCGCCTGGAGCGCGAGTACAACCTGAACCTCATCACCACCGCGCCCAGCGTGGTGTACCGCATCACCACCAGCAAGGGTGACACGCTGCTGGTGGACAACCCGGCCAAGCTGCCGCCGGTGCAGCACATCGAGAAGTTCGAGGAGCCCATCCTCACCTGCCACATCCACGTCCCCAACGACCACCTCGGCGCCATCCTCAAGCTGTGCCAGGAGCGCCGCGGCGTGCAGAAGGACATGAAGTACCTGGGCAGCAGCGGCCAGCGCGTGCAAGTGACGTACGAGATGCCGCTGGCGGAGGTCGTGTTCGACTTCTTCGACAAGCTCAAGAGCGTGTCGCGCGGCTACGCCAGCCTCGACTACGAGCTGGCCGGCTACATTGAATCTGACCTGGCCCGGCTGGACATCCTCATCAACGGGGACCCGGTGGACGCCCTCAGCGTCATCGTGCACCGCGAGCGCGCGTACCTGCGTGGCCGCGAGGTGTGCCAGAAGCTGAAGGAGGTCATCCCGAAGCAGATGTACGAGGTGGCCATCCAGGCGGCGATTGGCGCGAAGATCATCTCGCGTGAGACCATCTCCGCCATGCGCAAGAACGTGCTCGCCAAGTGCTACGGTGGTGACATCAGCCGCAAGCGCAAGCTCCTGGAGAAGCAGAAGGAGGGCAAGAAGCGCATGAAGCAGGTCGGAACGGTGGAGATTCCGCAGGAAGCCTTCCTCGCGGTCCTCAAGTCGGAGCAGTAGCCCATGAACGCGGCCATGCCTTCCGCCACCCCTCCCGCGAAGCTCTCCGAGGCGATGGCGGCCCGCCGCACGCCGGAGATGCTTCGCGCCCACCGTGGGCTGGTGTGGCGCGAGCGCCTCACCAGCCTCTGGGCGCCGCTGATCATCCTCGCGGTGTTGTACGTGCCGTACACGGTGCTCATCGAGTACTCGCGCGCCTCCGCCGCGTGGGCCCAGCCGGTGATGAAGGGGCTTGGGCTGCTGCTGGTCCTCTACTTCGTGGCCCTGCTGGTGTGGCGCAACGTCTCCCCCCGGGAGAAGGCGCTGCGCGGCGTGCGCCACGAGGCGAACGAGCTGCTGGAGGAGAACGAGCGCATCCTCCGCAAGCCCGGCGTGAGCGCGAAGGTGGCGGGGCCGGTGCTGGAGCGCATCGCCGAGCAGGCGCTGCGCGTGGAGCAGGCCTCCGCCGCGGGTGACGCGGAAGCGCTGCGCACCGAGGTGAAGGGACTGGAGGCGCTGACCGCGCAGCACCTGGGCGCGTTCCGCAAGCAGTCCGCCATGGACTTCCTGGGTGGGTTCGGCAAGGCGCTGCTGGTGGCGCTGGTGTTCCGCACCTTCATCGTGGAGCCGTACCGCATCCCCTCCGGCTCCATGCTGCCCACGCTGGAGATTGGCGACCAGGTCTTCGTCAACAAGTTCATCTACGGTGTGCGCGTCCCGTTCCTCAACTTCGTGCCGTTCGTCATCGTCCGGCCGCCGGAGCGTGGGGACGTCATCGTCTTCAACAACCCGGTGAACGAGTCGGTGGACTACATCAAGCGCGTGGTCGGCGTGCCGGGCGACGTGGTGGAGTTCATCAACGGCGTCATCCACATCAACGGCCAGCCGCAGCGGCGCGAGCTCGTCGCCAACGCGTTCACCGTCCACAACATCACCGACGACGGGCGCTGGTACGACCAGCAGGAGACCCTCTACGAGGAGGACCTGTCCGGCGTGGCGCACGCCGCGCTGCAGACGCTGCCGCGCATGCCGCGCCGGGAAGGCCCCTACGAGGTCCCTCCGGGGCACGTCTTCGCCGTGGGTGACAACCGGGACAACAGCGCGGACAGCCGCCACGGCCTGGGCGTCACGGGCTACGGCAAGGCGGAGTACGTCCCCTACGGCCACATCAAGGGCAAGGCCATGGTGGTGTGGCTGTCGCTGGGCTACCGCGGGCTGCTGCACGGCCTGTTCGGCGGCACGGGCCTGCGCGTGGATCGGTTCTTCGAACCGGTCCGTTGAGGCGCTCGCTGGGAGCAGGCAGGCGGCCGCGCCGCGCACGACGCTTGACGTGCCGCACGGCCCGGGGTACGCGGCGCCCCCGGCCATGAGACACCTGCTTGGAATCGAAGGCTGGCGCCGGGACGAGCTGGAGTCACTGCTCGACCGGGCGAAGGCACACCTCCCCGGCGCTCCCGACACCACCCACCTGCTTCGCGGCAAGGTGGTGGCGAACCTCTTCTTCGAAGACTCCACCCGGACCCGGACGTCGTTCCACATGGCGGCGAAGGGGCTGGGCGCCAGTGTGCTCAACTGGACGCACACCGGCTCCTCGGTGTCCAAGGGTGAGACGCTGCTGGACACCGCCCGCAACATCGAGGCGACGGGACCGGTGGCCATCGTCATGCGTCACCGCTCGTCCGGAGCGCCGCACCTGGTGGCGAAGCACGTGAAGTGCGCCGTCATCAACGCGGGGGACGGCACGCACGAGCACCCCTCCCAGGCGCTGCTGGACGCCTTCACGCTGCGCCAGCGCTGGGGCTCGCTGGACGGGCGCACGGTGCTCATCGTGGGGGACGTGCTGCACAGCCGCGTGGCCCGCTCCAACCTGCACTGCCTCAAGGCGCTGGGCGCCCGGGTGGTGATGTGTGGACCGCCCACGCTGATGCCGCCGGGGCTGGCGTCGCTGGGCGCGGAGGTGACGCACAACCTGGACGCGGCGCTCCCGCACGCGGACGCGGTGATGTGCCTGCGCATCCAACTGGAGCGGCAGGGGCAGGCGTTCCTGCCGTCCACGCGTGAATATGCACGGCTGTTCGGCCTCAGCGCGGCCCGCGAGGAGCGGATGAAGGCGGACGCGGTGGTGATGCATCCGGGCCCCATCAACCGGGGCGTGGAGCTGGCGCCAGCGGTGGCGGACGGGCCCCGCAGCGTCATCCTGGAGCAGGTGTCCAACGGCGTCGCCGTGCGGCGGGCCATCCTGGAGGTGTGTGCGGCATGAGCTCCACGGTGCTCTTCAGGCGGGGGCGTGTCATCGACCCGCGCAACGGAGTGGACGGCGTCCGCGACGTGCTGGTCCGCGACGGCAAGGTGGTGGAGGTGTCGGAGGCCCCGCTGCCGGTGCCCTCCAGCGCCGACGTGGTGGATGCCACCGGCAAGTGGGTGCTGCCGGGCTTCATCGACCTGCACGTCCACCTGCGCGAGCCGGGCGAGGAGGGCAAGGAGACGGTCCTCACCGGCTGCCGCGCCGCGGTGGCGGGCGGCTTCACCGCCGTGGTGGCCATGCCCAACACCAAGGTGGTCAACGACAACGCCATGGTGACGGAGCTGGTGCTGAACCGCGCCCGCGCCGCGGGCCTGTGCCACGTCTATCCCGCCGGGGCCATCACCAAGGGCCTCAAGGGCGAGGAGCTGGCGGAGATGGGCGAGCTGGTGTCCGCCGGCTGCGTGGCCATCACCGACGACGGCCGCCCGGTGATGAACGCGTCGCTGATGCGGCGCACGCTCCAGTACGCCACCCAGTTCGACGTGCCCGTCATGGTCCACGAGGAGGACCTGTCGCTGTCCGCGGGCGGCGCCATGCATGAGGGCACCACCTCCACGCGGCTGGGGCTGCGCGGCATCCCCGCTTCGGCGGAGGTGGCCATGGTGGCCAGGGATTTGGTGCTGCTGGAGGAGACGAAGGGGCGGCTGCACGTGGCGCACGTGTCCTGCGAGGGCAGCGTGCGGCTCATCCGCGAGGCGAAGCGGAGTGGCCTGCGCGTCACCTGCGAGGTGGCGCCGCACCACTTCATCCTGGATGACCGGGCAGTCGGGGACTACGACACCCACGCGAAGATGGCCCCGCCGCTGCGCGCGGACACCGACGTGCAGGCCCTGCGCGAGGCGCTGGTGGACGGGACGGTGGACGCCATCGCCACGGACCACGCGCCGCACGGGGTGCTGGACAAGCTGGTGGAGTTCGAGAAGGGCATCAACGGCATCGTGGGGCTGGAGACGGCGCTGGGGCTGACGCTGGAGCTGGTGCACGCGGGCGTGCTCACCGCGAACCGCGCGGTGGAGCTGCTGACGCACGGGCCGGCGAAGGCGTTCGGCCTGCCGGGCGGTCACCTGGCGCCTGGAGCGCCGGCGGACATCACGGTGGTGGACCCCGACGCGGAGTGGACGGTGGATGCGCACCAGTTTCATTCCCGCAGCCGGAACACACCGTTCCATGGCCGGCAGCAGAAGGGGCGCGTTATCCAGACGTGGGTCTCGGGCCACAAGGTGTTCGACACGGGCCAGGTCGGCCAGAGCAAGGAGTCGCGGTGATGACGAAGCGGGCAGTGCTCGCCCTGGCGGATGGCACCACGTTCGAAGGCCGCGCGTTTGGCGCGGTGGGCGAAACGGTGGGTGAAGTGGTGTTCAACACGACCATGTACGGCTACCAGGAGGTCCTCACGGACCCCTCGTACGTGGGCCAGATTGTCACCATGTCGTACCCGGAGATGGGCAACGTCGGCGCCAACCCGGAGGACGAGGAGGGCGCCCGGGTGCACGCGGTGGGCATGGTGGTGCGCGCCCTCAGCGAGCAGCCGTCCAACTGGCGCGCGAAGGAGTCGCTGGACGCGTACCTGAAGCGCAACGGCGTGGCGGGCATCGAGGGCATCGACACCCGCCGCCTGGTGCGTCACCTGCGCGAGCACGGCGCGCAGATGGGCGTCATCTCCAGCGAGGGCCTGTCTCCCGCTGCCCTGGTGGAGCGCGCCCGCACCGCGCGTGGCATGGAGGGCCTGGACCTGGCCACGGGCGTGTCCACGAAGGAGGCCTACACCTTCACCCAGCCCTCGCCGGACGTCTTCACCGGCCTGGGCGAGGTGCAGGCGCCAGCCGAGCCTCGCTTCGACGTGGTGGCCTACGACTACGGCCTGAAGAAGTCGATGCTGCACTTCCTGGTGGACGTGGGCTGCCGCGTGACGGTGGTGCCGGCCAACACCACGGCGGAGGAGGTGCTGGCGCGCAAGCCGAACGGCGTCTTCCTGGCCAACGGCCCTGGAGACCCGGCGGCGGTGAAGGGCGCGGACCGCACCGTGGCGGCGCTGCTGGGCAAGGTGCCGGTGTTCGGCATCTGCCTGGGGCACCAGATCATGGCGCTGGCCCTGGGGGGCCGGACGTACAAGATGAAGTTTGGCCACCGGGGCGGAAATCAGCCGGTGAAGGACCTCACGACGGGCAAGGTGGAAATCACCGCGCAGAACCACGGCTTCGCCGTGGATGACGCCAGCCTCAAGGGCCTGGCCGTCGTGACGCACATCAACCTCAACGACGGCACGGTGGAGGGCCTGGGTGTCCCGGACGCGCGGGCCTTCAGCGTGCAGTACCACCCCGAGGCCTCGCCCGGCCCCCATGACGCGCGCTATCTCTTCGGCAGGTTCGCGAAGCTGATGGCGGAGTAGGATGGCGCCACCGAATATGACCTCGTCGCTGTCACCGCTCTCCTATCAGCCGTATCTGGATCAGCTCATCGCCTTTGGCAGCGCCGAGTCGCGCAAGGAGGACCTGCTCCAGGCCAAGGCGGAGTACTTCCGTCTGACGGGCGAGGTCTTCGAGGACGACAAGCTCTTCGAGCTGCGGATGGCGTCCTTCCTGGACTACTACCTCTATGACCGCGTCTCGTCGCTGACGAACAAGACGCCGGCCACGGAGTTCTACGAGCAGCGCCTGGCCGGCTCCGCGCCCGAGGAGGCCAACGCCTTCCGGAGCTTCACGGAGACGGTCCACGGCCTCTTCGAGGTCCGCAAGCTGGGCAAGGGCGAGGTCCGTCTGCGCGAGCTGTACTCCGGCAAGGACTTCGACGTGACGGAGCGCCGCCACGTCGCGGGCCTGGAGACGGGGGACATCATCGAGGCGCGCCTCATCCCCTTCGGTGGGCACCTGCTGTTCTCCGCCGCGTTCTGCTACCACCCCCGCATGGCCGTGAAGGCCATCAAGGCGGAGGTGAAGCGCCGCAAGAAGAAGGAGCCGGACCGCACGCCCAACGAGCTGGTGTGGGAGTGCTCCCGCCGCGCGCTCAACGTGGAGCGCTACCGGCAGCTCGCCGTCGAGAAGATCTACGACTTCGAGCAGAAGGTCCTCTGAGCCCGCTGGCCGCGGCGCCCCGGTGACGGCACGTCCCGGGGCCCGTCGCTGGCCCGCTCAGACGCGGTGGATGCTCATCAGGTTGGTGTTGCCCGGGACGTTGAGCGGGACGCCGGCCACCACCACCACGGGCGTGCCGGGCGCGCAGAGCTTCTCCTTCCGGCACAGCTGCCGCACCTGGGTGAGCATGGCGTCGGTGGTGGAGACACGCGCCACCCGCAGGCCCGTCACGCCCCAGTAGAGCGCCATGCGATTCACGGCCGTCTCGCTCGGCGTGAGGGCGACGATGCGCGCGTGGGGCCGGAACTCGGAGATGATGCGCGCGGTGTGGCCGCTCTCCGTGTAGGCGACGATGGTGCCAATGCCCAGCTGCGTCGCCGCCGCCACGGCCGCCGCGGCCACGCCCGTGCCCAGATCTTCAGAGCGCTCGAAGGGGGAGGGGTGTTGGTGCTTCACCACGCCGCGCTCCGTCTCCTCCACGATGCACGCCATGGTGGACGCCGCCTCAATCGGGTACTTGCCCGCGGCCGTCTCGCCCGACAGCATGACGGCGTCCGCGCCGTCGAGGATGGC
Source organism: Myxococcus sp. AM009 (assembly GCF_013372605.1). NCBI lineage: Bacteria > Pseudomonadati > Myxococcota > Myxococcia > Myxococcales > Myxococcaceae > Myxococcus > Myxococcus sp. AM009. Next base: position 995 of record NZ_JABXEP010000007.1, on the reverse strand, counting down.
GTTGGCCACGTCGGACACCTCGGCGCGGGTGGGGCGCGCGTTGGCCACCATGCTCTCCAGCATCTCCGTGGCGACGATGACGATCCCGCCCATGCGGTTCACCGCGCTCACCATGTGCTTCTGGATGGCGGGCAGGCGCTCCAGCGGCATCTCCACGCCCAAATCGCCGCGCGCCACCATGATGCCGTCCGCTACGGCGGCGATCTCCTCCACGCGCTCCACCGCCTGGGGCTTTTCAATCTTCGCGATGAGGGGCGTCTTCAGCTTCGCCACGTGCGCGCGCGCCTTCTTGATGTCCTCGGGCGTGCGGACGAAGGACAGCGCCACGTAGTCCACGCCCACCTCCTGTCCGAAGGCCAGGTCCGCCGCGTCCTTTCGGGTAATCGTGGGCACCGACATGGGCGAGCCGGGCAGGTTGAGGCCCTTGTGATTCTTGAGCACCCCGCCCACCTCCACCCGGCACTGCACGTCCTGCCCGTGGACGCGCAGCACCCGCAGCCGCACGCGCCCGTCGTCCAGGAGGATTTCATGGCCCTTGGCCACGTCCTTCACCAGCGTCTTGATGGGGGTGGGGATGACGCCGTCCTGGCCCAGGACGTTGCGCGTCGTCACCGTGACGTCCTGGCCCTGCTTCACCAGCAGCTGCCCGCCTTCGAAGCGGCCCAGGCGAATCTTGGGCCCCTGGATGTCCTGGAGGATGGCCACCGGCGTGCCCAGGCGCTTGGCGACCTTGCGGATGATCTCCACCCGGCGTCGGTGCTCCTCGTGCGTGCCGTGTGAGAAGTTCAGCCGCGCCATGTTCATGCCCGCGCGGATCAACCCTTCGATGACCTCGGGCGTGTCCGAAGCGGGGCCCAGGGTGCAGATGATTTTCGCCTTGCGCATAGGGCCGCGCATCCTAGGCGGCCGGGGGCCCGGCTTGACAGCCTCGCGCCCGCGGGACTAACTCTTCTGCCGACGATGGCAGAGAGAGAAAGCCCGGCATCCCTGGGAGG
>NZ_JABXEP010000079.1:0-37538 GCF_013372605.1 Myxococcus sp. AM009 | reverse complement strand
GGTGATGCCGGGCGACAACATCGCCATCGAGGTGGAGCTCATCACCCCGGTGGCCATGGAGAAGGAGCTGCGCTTCGCGGTTCGCGAGGGTGGCCGCACGGTGGGCGCCGGCGTCGTGGCGGAAGTCGTCGAGTAGCCGAGACCCCCAACGGCTCCCTGGGTCCCCAGATGGGGAATTTTCAGGGAGCCGATGGGAATCCAGTTGCACACCCTGGGGCGGGATGGTAGACACCGCGCCCCTTCGTTCTGAAGAAACGGCTCTGTGAAATCCAGGGGATGTCGGTCGTAACGCCCTCCCGCGGCAGAGGCAGAGTTCGTCCAAAGAGGTTCTTGCGAATGGCGACACAGAAGATCCGCATCCGGCTGAAGGCGTACGACTCGAAGCTCCTGGACCAGAGTGCGGGTGAGATCGTCGAGACGGCCAAGCGCACGGGCGCGAAGGTGGCCGGTCCGATCCCCCTTCCCACGCGCATCAACAAGTTCACGGTGCTGCGGTCTCCGCACGTGGACAAGAAGAGCCGTGAGCAGTTCGAGATCCGCACGCACAAGCGCCTGCTCGATATCCTCGAGCCCACGCAGCAGACGCTGGATGCGCTGATGAAGCTGGATCTGTCGGCTGGCGTTGACGTCGAGATCAAGTCCTAGGAAGCGGGTGGGCGTTCGAGTGGTTTCACTCCGACCCCCGCGAGGAAAGTGCCATGGCGAAGTTTGACGTAGTCGACCTGGATTTGAAGAAGGTGTCGGAGATTGAGCTCTCCGACGATGTCTTCGGCACCGAGCCGAACGCCCACCTGTTCTACGAGGTGGCGAAGATGCAGCAGATCAACCGGCGCCGCGGCACGGTCGGGGTGAAGAACACCTCGCTGGTCAGCGGCGGCGGCAAGAAGCCCTGGAAGCAGAAGGGCACCGGCCGCGCTCGTCAGGGCTCCATTCGCGCTTCCCACTGGGTGGGCGGCGGTAAGGCGATGGCTCCCAAGGCGCGCGACTACTTCTACCGCCCGCCCCGCAAGGTGCGCCGCGGCGCCCTGAAGTCCGCGTTGTCCCTGCGGGCCCAGGAGAAGACGCTCATCATCCTGGACGGCTTCTCCCTGGATGCTCCGAAGAGCAAGCAGGCCTTCGAGGTCCTCACCAAGCGTCTGAAGCTCCAGAACGCCCTGGTGATTGACGACAAGGGCAACACCAACCTGCACCGCAGCGTGCGCAACCTGGCGAAGTTCGACGTGCTGCCGCCCGAGGGCCTGAACCTCGAGGCCGTTCTCCGGCACTCGCACCTCGTGCTCACGTCCGCGGCCGCGAAGACCCTCGAGGGGGCGCTGTCATGAATCTGAACGACGTCATCAAGGGCCCGCTCATCACGGAGAAGCTGGACAAGGCCCGCGAGAAGTTCCGCCAGTACTCGTTCATCGTCGACCGCAAGGCGACGAAGCACGACGTGGCCCGCGCGGTGGAGACGCTCTTCAAGGTCACCGTCGAGGGCGTGAACACCAACATCGTCCGCGGGAAGATCAAGCGGGTGGGTCGTAGCATCGGCAAGCGGCCCAACTTCAAGAAGGCGGTTGTGACGCTGAAGCAGGGCGACTCGATCGAACTCTTCGAGGGAGGGGCGGCCTGACGCCACGGCGTCGAGCCAGCCTGAGGAACACACCATGGGCATCAAGAAGTACAAGCCGACTAGCGCCGCCCGCCGTCTGATGACGGTGTCCGACTTCGCGGACATCACCAAGGACTCGCCCGAGAAGAGCCTCACCGAGCCGCTCAAGCGCTCCGGTGGTCGCAACGTTCACGGGCACATCACCCGCCGGCACCAGGGCGGCGGCCACAAGCGCCGCTACCGTGTCATCGACTTCAAGCGCCGGGACAAGGATGGCGTCCCCGCGAAGGTCGTGGCCGTCGAGTACGACCCGAACCGCACCGCCAACATCGCGCTGCTGCACTACGCGGACGGCGACAAGCGGTACATCCTCGCTCCGGTGGGCCTGAGCGTGGGTGACACGCTGTTCGCTGGCGAGGGCTCGGACATCCGGCCTGGCAACAGCCTGCCGCTGCAGAACATCCCGGTGGGTACGGTCATCCACAACGTGGAGCTGAAGCCGGGCCGTGGCGCCCAGGTCATCCGCTCCGCCGGCACGTCCGGACAGCTGATGGCGAAGGAGGAACGTTACGCGCAGGTGCGTATGCCCTCCGGCACCGTCCGCAAGGTCCTCATCGAGTGCCGCGCCACCGTGGGCCAGGTGGGCAACATCGAGCACGAAATCATCCGTATCGGCAAGGCGGGTAAGAGCCGCTGGCTGGGCATCCGTCCCACCGTCCGCGGTCTGGCGATGAACCCGGTCGACCACCCGCACGGCGGTGGTGAAGGCAAGTCCGGTCAGGGTAACCCGCACCCTGTGTCCCCGTGGGGCAAGAAGACCAAGGGACTCACCACGCGCACCAACAAGCGCACTGACAAGTTCATCGTCTCCGGCCGCCGCCAGGGCGCGCGCAGCCAGTAAGAGGATTCCATGGCTCGTTCGATCAAGAAGGGTCCGTTCGTAGACGACTTCCTCGTGAAGAAAATCGAGGACATGATCACGACGAACAAGAAGTCGGTCGTAAAGACGTGGTCCCGCCGCTCCACGATTCTTCCGGAGTTCGTGGGCCACACCTTCGCGGTGCACAACGGGAAGAAGTTCATCCCGGTGTTCGTCACGGAGAACATGGTTGGCCACAAGCTCGGCGAGTTCGCCCCGACGCGTACGTTCGGCGGTCACTCGGCGGAGAAGAAGGTCGCCAAGGCCCCGGGCAAGTAGCCTGGCGCATTGCCTGAGAGCCTGAGGAGAAGACCATGGAGTCGACTGCACATCTGCGTTTTCTGCGCATGAGCCCCCGCAAGATTTCTACCGTTGCGGAGCTCATCCGGGGCAAGCCTGTCGAGGCGGCCCTCAACATCCTGAAGTTCACCAAGCGCGCCGCGGCCAAGCCGGTGGAGATGCTCATCAAGAGCGCCGTGGCCAACGCGACTGACAAGTCCAAGGGCCAGGTCGACGTGGACACGCTCTACGTGAAGACCATCTCCGTGGACCAGGGTCCCACCCAGCGCCGGTTCATGCCGCGCGCCATGGGCCGGGCCACCCCCATCAAGAAGAAGACGGCCCACGTCCACGTGGTGCTCGCCGAGGCGAAGAAGTAGGACAGGACCCGTCGGGCCCTGCCCGGACGCTTCAAGGAGAATCACGTTGGGACAGAAAGTTCATCCGATCGGGTTCCGGCTTGGTGTCATCAAGACCTGGGACTCCAAGTGGTTCGAGCACAAGAACTACGCGCAGTGGCTCCACGAGGACATCCGCATCCGCGAGTTCGTGAAGAAGTCGCTGAATCACGCGGGCGTGTCGAAGGTGGAGATCGAGCGCGCGGCCAACAAGGTCAAGGTCAACGTGCACACCGCGCGGCCGGGCATCGTCATCGGCAAGCGTGGTGCGGGCATCGAGACGGTGAAGAAGGACCTCCAGCAGTTCACGAAGAACGAGGTCTTCCTCAACATCGTCGAGGTCCGCAAGGCGGAGACTGACGCGCAGCTGGTGGCGGAGAACATCGCCACGCAGCTCGAGCGCCGCATTGCCTTCCGCCGCGCCATGAAGAAGGCGCTGCAGACGGCGATGAAGTTCGGCGCCAAGGGCATCCGCGTGGCCTGCTCGGGCCGCCTCGGTGGCGCGGAGATGGCGCGCTACGAGTGGTACCGCGAGGGCCGCGTGCCCCTGCACACCCTGCGCGCGGACATTGACTACGGTTTCGCCGAGGCGAAGACGACCTACGGCAAGATCGGCTGCAAGGTCTGGGTCTGCAAGGGCGAGGTCCTCCCGGGCAAGGGTGGCCAGGCCCCCATGCCCTCCAACCGGTAACCAGCCCACCCGCGCCGGGCGCTCCCCCAAGGGGCGCCCGGGGCAGGGCGGCGAAGGACAGCGACGATGCTTCAGCCTGCTCGTACGAAGTACCGCAAGATGCACAAGGGCCGCATGCCTGGCAGTGCCCACCGGGGTAGCGACATGACCTACGGTGAGTACGGCCTGATGAGCCTCCAGCCGGGGTGGATCACCTCTCGGCAGATCGAGGCGGCTCGTATCGCGATGACGCGTCACGTGAAGCGTGGCGGCAAGATCTGGATCCGTATCTTCCCGGACAAGCCCATCACCAAGAAGCCCGCTGAGACCCGAATGGGTACCGGTAAGGGTGGCGTGGAGTACTACGTCGCGGTGGTGAAGCCCGGCCGCATCCTCTACGAGATGGAGGGGATGACGCCGGAAGTGGCCACTGGGGCGCTGAAGCTGGCGCAGGCGAAGCTGCCGGTGCTCACGAAGATCGTGACCCGCGCGGACCTGAGCCTCTAGGCACCGAGCGGCGGGGGCCGGTCCGTTGGACGGCTCCCTCTCGCATGGAGAGTGAAATGGCGACTGCGAAGGAATTGAAGGAACTGTCAGCGGACGACCTGAAGCAGCGCGCGGCCGAACTGCGTGCGACGCTGTTCCAGGACCAGCTGAAGCGGCGGACCGGTTCGCTGGACAACCCGGCTGAGCGCACCCAGCACCGGCGCGACCTGGCGCGGATCCTGACCGTGCTGACCCAGAAGACGAAGGCCCAGGGCTGAACACCCACGACTCCAAGCGCGCTCAGCTGATAGAGGAGCGCGTGCGGCCATCCGGGCACCAATGCCCGGGTGCATGAGAGACAGTGAGAGAGAAGATGGCTGAAGCGACCGAGACGCAGGCTGCCGAGACCTCCACCCGTGGCCGTCCCAAGACGCGCGTGGGGATTGTCACCTCCAACAAGATGCAGAAGACGGTGGTCGTCACCGTCCAGCGCCGGGCTCCGCACCCGAAGTACGGGAAGATCATGAGCCTGCGCGAGAAGTACAAGGCGCACGTGGAGGACCACGACTACCCCAAGAAGATCACCATCAACGAGGGTGATCGGGTCCGGATCGCCGAGACCAAGCCCGCTTCGAAGGACAAGCGTTGGCGCGTGGTCGAGGTGCTGGAGAAGAGCAAGAACGTCTAGCACGCATGTCCCTTCCGCGCGGCCGTGAGGCGGCGCGGGATGGTCACCGGCGACAGGAGATTTCCAGATGATTCAGATGACGAGCGTGCTCGACGTGGCGGACAACTCGGGCGCGAAGAAGGTGTTCTGCATCAAGGTGCTCGGCGGCTCGAAGCGCAAGTATGCGTCCATCGGCGACGTGATTGTCGTCTCGGTGCGCGAGGCGCTGCCCAACTCGAAGGTGAAGAAGGGTGACGTGGCCAAGGCCGTCATCGTTCGCACCAGGCGCGAGGTGGGTCGTCCGGACGGCAGCTACATCAAGTTCGATGGCAACTCCGCGGTCCTCATCAACAAGGACATGGAGCCCATTGGTACGCGTATCTTCGGGCCGGTGGCCCGTGAGCTCCGCGCCCGCAAGTTCATGAAGATCATCTCGCTGGCGCCCGAAGTCCTCTGAGAGGACAGCAGGCCGGACGGCGAGCAGCCAGAGAGAGGAAGCCATGCAGAAGCTGAAGGTGGGAGACACGGTCCAGGTCATGGCCGGGGCCGAGGCCTCCGAGAAGAACCCGGCGACCAAGCGCGGCAAGGTGCTGAAGATCGATCGCGAGGCTGAGCGCGTGACGGTCGAGGGCCTGCGCCTGGTCAAGCGTCACATGAAGAAGACGCCCCAGAGCCCTGAAGGCGGCATCGTCGAGAAGCCGGGCACGATCGCGCTGGCGAACGTGCAGGTGGTTTGCGTCAAGTGCGACAAGCCGACCCGGGTGGGCATCCGTACTGAAGGTGAAGAGGGTAAGAAGAAGCGGTTCTGTAAGAACTGCGACGCCCTGATTGACTAGGTGTCCGCGTTGGTGCATGTATGCGCGCCCTTTGCCCACCCCCGTGGTGGCGAAGGGCGGGTGTGCAGGCATGGAGGGCCCGTGGAGCAACAGGGGCCCTCGCGGTGTTTCCAGGTTCCAAACGAAGGACTGATCGGGCGTGCTGGGTCCACGACGGCGCCCCGAAGCAGAGGACAGGACGATGGCTGACGAGAAGAAGGCCGAGCAGAAGGAAAAGAAGGCGAAGCGGGGCAAGAAGGAAGAGGCCAAGAAGGTTGGCTTCGCCGCCAATATCGAGGAAGGCCTGGAGTCCAAGCCGGCCCGTCTGAAGGTGCGTTTCTTCAAGGAAGGTGTTCCGTCCCTCCTGAAGGAGCTGAGCCTGAAGAACCCGATGCAGGTTCCCCGGCTGGAGAAGATCGTCGTCAACATGGGTCTGGGCGAGGCGCTCGCCAACAACAAGATCCTGGAGTCGGCGGTGGACCAGCTCGCGGCGATCACCGGCCAGAAGCCGATCGTCACGCGCGCCCGGAAGTCCATCGCGAACTTCAAGCTGCGTCAGGGGCAGGCCATCGGTGCCGCCGTCACGCTGCGCGGCGACCGCATGTACGAATTCATGGACCGCCTCATCACCGTGGCGCTGCCGCGCGTGCGTGACTTCAAGGGCGTGTCCCCCAAGGCGTTCGACGGGAAGGGCAACTACACGCTCGGCGTGCGCGAGCAGATCATCTTCCCTGAGATCAACTACGACCAGATCGAGAAGGTGAAGGGGCTCAACATCAGCTTCGTCACCACTGCGGCCAACGACGAGCAGGGGCTGGCGCTGATGCGTCACTTCGGCATGCCGTTCCGTCAGTAAGCCCTCGAGCCAAGGACCCGACGAAACATGGCCAAGCTCTCCAAGATCGCCCAGGCAAAGCGCAAGCCGAAGTTCTCGGTGCGCCAGTACAACCGCTGCCCGCTGTGTGGCCGGCCGCGCGCGTTCCTGCGCAAGTTCAAGATGTGCCGTATCTGCCTCCGCAATCGCGCCCTCCGCGGCGAGATCACCGGCGTTACCAAGTCGTCCTGGTAGTCGGAAGGGCAGGGTGCCTGGCGGGCCTCACCGGCCGGCCAGGCACATCGAAGCAGGAAGTTCGTAGTGGCGGTCAACGCGAACCCCCGGGATGGGCCCGGCAGGCGCGGTGGCCGCGAACGCGAGGCGCTCGGTACGAGGCCTCGGTTTGGAAGGTACTCCATGCCGGTCAATGATCCCGTCGGCGACATGCTGACCCGCCTGCGCAACGCTTCGCGCGCGCGTCACGACAAGGTCGTCATCCCCCACTCGAAGCTCAAGCTCGAGATCATCAAGGTCCTCAAGGACGAGGGCTACATCGGCGAGTTCGTGGTGCACGAGCAGACGGTGCAGAACAAGCGCACGGTGTTCCCGGAGATCTCCGTGCAGCTGAAGTACGGTCCGGACCGCGCGCCTGCCATCACCGGTATCCGTCGCGTGTCGAAGCCGGGCCTGCGCCGCTACGCCGCCGTGCGTGAGATTCCGCAGGTGCTGGGTGGTCTGGGTATCTCCATCCTCTCCACCTCGCGTGGCATCATGGTGGATTCCGAGGCCCGCAAGCAGAAGGTCGGCGGCGAGCTGCTCTGCACCGTCTACTAGCCAGCCGCCCGGGTGCGGCGCCCCGTGAGGGAGCGCGCCCCAGGCACACAGGACCGAGGCAACCATGAGTCGGATTGGAAAACTGGCGATCAAGCTCGGCGACAAGACGAAGGCCGTCATCGCCGGCGAGCAGGTGAACTTCGAGGGCCCCAAGGGCAAGCTGTCCGTGAAGCTGCCTGGCAAGGTCAAGGTCGAGATCAAGGACGGCGAGATGACCGTGCAGCGCGAGGATGACTCGCGTGAGGCGCGCAGTCTGCACGGCCTGACCCGGACCATCCTCGCGAACGCGGCGAAGGGTGTGAGCACGGGCTTCGAGAAGAAGCTGGACATCCGCGGCGTTGGCTTCCGCGCCGAGGTGAAGGGCAAGGCCATTCACTTCGCGCTGGGCTACTCGCACCCGGTGGTCTTCAACCTGCCCGAGGGCGTGACCGCTGAAGTCGACAAGGCGCCGCGCAACGAGGACAGCCTGCCCACCGTGGGCCTGACGCTCCGTTCTTCGGACAAGGAAGTGCTGGGCGCGACGGCGGTGAACATCCGCTCGCTGCGTCCGCCGGAGCCCTACAAGGGCAAGGGCATCAAGTACTCCGAGGAGCGCATCCGCCGCAAGGAGGGCAAGACCGGTACGACCTAGTCGTCCCGTCTTTCCTGAGTGTTCCAAACTCCACCGGGTCCGCTGGACCTGGTGGCATCATCCGGCGGCGGAAGGCCGCATCGCCTCCGGACGGAAAAGGAAGCAGCCATGCCTACGAAGATCGAAGCCCGTCTCAAGAGGAAGAACCGCATCCGCAAGAAGCTGTCGGGCACGACAGAGCGGCCGCGGCTCACCGTCTACAAGAGCCTCAAGCACATCTACGCGCAGGTGGTGGACGACACCACGGGCAAGACGCTTGCGTTTGCTTCGTCGCTGTCCAAGGACCTGAAGGGTCAGGACGAGGGCGACAAGAAGGCGGACGCGAAGCGTGTTGGTTCCCTGATTGCGCAGAAGTGCAAGGCCGCCAACGTCGAAGCGGTGGTGTTCGACCGCAACGGCTTCCCTTATCACGGGCGCATCGCCGCCGTGGCCGACGCCGCGCGCGAGGCCGGGCTGAAGTTCTAAGAATTCGAAAGGAATCCCCCAAGTGGCAACTCCGATCAATCCGAACGATCTGGACCTCACCGACCGCGTGGTGAATATCAACCGCGTGGCCAAGGTCGTGAAGGGCGGCCGCCGTTTCTCGTTCGCCGCCCTGGTGGTGGTGGGGGACGGCGCCGGACACGTGGGCGTCGGCCTGGGTAAGGCCAACGAAGTCCCCGAGGCCATCCGCAAGGGTGGTGAGAACGCGAAGAAGAACCTGTTCCGCGTCCCGCTCGTGGGTCACACCATTCCGCACGAGGTGCTCGGGCACTTCGGCGCTGGCTGGGTGCTGCTGAAGCCGGCCAGCCAGGGTACGGGCGTCATCGCCGGCGGCGCGGTTCGCGCGGTGCTGGAGGCGGCGGGCATCCGGAACATCCTGACCAAGAGCCAGGGTTCACGGAACCCGCACAACGTGCTGAAGGCCACTGTCGCGGGCCTGAAGCTGCTGCGCAGCGCGGAGCAGGTTTCGCGTCTCCGTGGCAAGGACGTCGAGCCGGCGAAGCTCGCCGGGGAGCAGAGGGGCTAGCCCATGGCGCTCAAGGTAAAGCTGGTGAAGAGCTTTTCGGGGTCGTCCAGAGAGATGCTGGACACCATCCGTGGGCTGGGCCTGAAGAAGTTCGGTGACGAGCGGCTCCTCAAGGACACGCCTGCGATTCGCGGGATGGCGTTCAAGGTGAAGCACCTGGTCACCCTGGAAACCGTTTCCGACGAGGCACCGGCGCCCAAGCGCCGTAAGCCCGCCAAGATTGCCCTGCGGGAGCGGGCGATCGCGTATCAGGCCAAGCAGCACAAGGCCTGAGTCACGAGAGGATCGAGACGATGAGCACTCTGAACAAACTGCAGCGTCCGGCGCGCTCGTGGCACCGCAAGAAGCGCGTGGGCCGCGGCCAGGGTAGTGGTCTTGGCAAGACGGCCGGCCGCGGTGGTAAGGGCCAGAAGGCCCGCAGCGGCAACATGCGGTTCGAAGGCTTCGAGGGCGGCCAGAGCCCCCTGCAGCGGCGCCTGCCGAAGTTTGGCTTCACGCCGCCGAACCGGACCGTCTATGCGGTCGTCAACCTGTCGGACCTCGAGCAGCACTTCGATGCCGGCGCCACGGCGGACGTGGAGACGCTGCGCAAGGTCGGTCTGGTCAAGGGCCGCTACCACGGCGTGAAGCTGCTGGCCCGCGGCGAGCTGACCAAGAAGGTCACCGTGGTCGTGCACAAGGCTTCTGAGGCGGCGAAGGCTGCCATCCAGAAGGCGGGCGGTGCGGTGGAAGAAATTCCGCTGGTGGCCCACAAGCCGGAGTCCGCGGCCAAGGCGCACGCTGGCAAGGGCGTCAAGGCTCCCCGGCAGCCCAAGGCCTGAGCGTGTCTGGCGCGCATCACTTGCTAGTGGTGCGCGCAGTTTCGCTTGTGTAGGCTTCTGCGCCCCTTTCCCGCTCGTGGAACAGGGGCGTTTTGTCGTCCTGGCAGAACCCTCTCGAAGAGGATGGCTACCCCGTGGCTCTGAACGCCTTCGCCAACGTCTTCCGTATCGCTGAGCTGCGCAGTCGGCTCGCGTATACGCTCGCGCTGCTCGCCGTCTATCGCATCGGCATCTTCATCAACACGCCAGGCGTGGACCGTTCGGCGATGAACGCGTTCATGGACGCCCAGAAGCAGTCGGGCGGCCTCGTCTCGCTGTTCAACCTCTTCTCCGGCGGCGCGCTGGAGCAGATGTCCATCTTCGGATTGGGCATCATGCCGTACGTCAGCGCCTCCATCATCATGCAACTGCTCGCCGTCGTGGTACCCAGCCTGGAGCGGCTGCAGAAGGAGGGCGCCGGCGGCCGGCAGAAGATCAACCAGTACACCCGCTACGGCACGATCGCGCTGTCCATCGTGCAGGGCATTGGCATCTCGCGGTGGCTGGCGTCGCTGGGCCGCTCCGACGGTGGCCAGAGCGGCTTCAACCAGGTGGTCGTCCCCGACGACAGCGTCTGGTTCACCTTCATGACGGTGGTCAGCCTCACGGCTGGCACGGCCTTCATCATGTGGCTGGGTGAGCGCATCACCGAGCGCGGCATCGGCAACGGTATCTCGCTCATCATCTTCGCCGGTATCGTGGCGGGTCTGCTCCCGGGCGCGAAGCAGTTGATGGACCTGACCCGTCAGGACGTCATCTCGGTGGCCGAGGTGGTCGCGCTGGTCTTCTTCATGCTCGTCATCATCGCCGCGGTCGTCTATGTGGAGCGCGGCATGCGGCGCATCCCCATCCAGTACGCCAAGCGGATGGCGGGACGCCGGATGTTCGCCGGCCAGGCGACCTACTTCCCGATGAAGGTGAACACCTCGGGCGTGATTCCGCCCATCTTCGCGGGCGCCGTGCTGTCGTTCCCGGCCACGCTGGGGACCTGGTTCCCGTTCCTGCAGGGCTTCCAGCGCGCCATCGAAGGCAACCTGTGGATCTACAACGGGTTGTTCGTCGTGATGGTCATCTTCTTCGCCTACTTCTACACGGCGCTGACGTTCCGGCCGGACGACGTGGCGGACAACATCAAGAAGCAGGGTGGCTACATCCCGGGCATCCGTCCGGGCCGCCAGACGGCGGAGTTCATCGAGCGCGTGCTCAACCGGCTCACGTTTGGTGGCGCCATCTATCTGTCGGTCGTCTGCGTGATTCCGTCGGTCATCAGCGGCCTGCTGGGGGTGCGGTTCACCTTCGGCGGTACGGCGCTGCTGATTGTCGTGGGTGTGGCGCTGGATACGGTGCAGCAGATTGAGGGGCACCTCATCAGTCGTAACTACGAGGGCTTCGCCGGCCCTCGCGGCCCGCGCATCCGGGGCCGGGTGCGCGTGGCGGCCTGAGCCTCCGCGCGGGCGTTCCGGGCGCCTCTCCCCGTCGCGGGGAGGGGCGCCTCGTCGTTCCCAGGCTAGGTGTTGTTCAAGGATATTCGCTGGTGCACACGGAGCGCGCTCGGAGGTTTGAGTCCTACGACTTCCGTGCCTTCCTTCGGAGCTGAGAGGACACATGAACCTGATCCTGTTGGGGCCGCCGAACGCGGGGAAGGGGACGCAGGCGAAGCGACTGTTCGCCGACTTCCAAATCCCCCAGATCTCCACCGGGGACATCCTCCGCAAGGCAGTCGCGGAGGGCACGGAGCTGGGCAAGGTGGCCGGCCCGCTGATGGCGGCCGGACAGTACGTCCCGGACGACGTCGTGATTGGTATCGTCGAAGAGCGCCTCAAGGAGGCGGACGTGGCCAAGGGCTTCGTCCTGGATGGCTTCCCACGCACGCCGGGACAGGCGGACGCGCTGGACAAGATGCTGAGCCGCCTGGGCAAGCAGCTGAGCGCCGTCATCTCGCTCGAGGTGCCGCACGCGAAGCTGGTGGAGCGGGGCTCCGGACGGCGGGTCTGCCCGGCGGACGGCAGCGTCTACCACGTCTACCAGAGCCCCCCGAAGCGGGCGGGGTACTGTGACAAGTGCAACACCGGGCTCGTCCAGCGCCCGGATGACATGCCCGAGGTCATCGAAAAGCGGCTCCAGAAGTATGATTCGGAGACGGCGCCGCTGAAGGCCTTCTATGAGAAGAAGGGCCTGCTCAAGAGCGTGGACGGCGTGGGAACGCCCGAGGGAATCTACGAGGAGATCAGGGCCGCGGCGGGCAAGTCCTGATCCGCCTGGCGTTCAGGGGAGGGCCTGGTGGGGGCCCTCTCACCGGCTTGCCGTTCCAGGGGTGGAGCTTGCTCCTCCCGGGCACGGGGAGCTCCGACCTGGGGAGACCTGGACTCCCGTGAGGCTCGGGCGCAAGTTCACACCGCAGTCGGCAGCCAGGGGACTCGACCCAGGGATGACCCTTGACGGGGCTGACAGGAAGAGTTGATTTTTCCGTGACTGCGGGTGAAATAGACCGCCGTTATGTAGGGTTGGTAGGAATCCAAGTTTTGCAGTCGCGCGACGCTTGCCACTTGCGGACCAAAGTGCTATCCCGCCGCGCTTCCAAGAGGTTCGTGGTCCGGGGAAGAGAGTCTGACGCTTGCCGAAGGATGATTCCATCGAAGTTGAGGGGACCGTGATGGAGCCCCTCCCGAACGCGATGTTCCGCGTGGTGCTGGACAACGGCCACAAGGTGCTCGCGCACATCTCGGGCAAGATGAGGATGCACTTCATCCGCATCCTCCCGGGTGACAAAGTGAAGGTCGAGCTGTCTCCATACGACCTGACGCGCGGTCGGATCACGTACCGGGCGAAGTAGTAGGGTGTTCCCGCCTGGGAATGGTGGGCCGCTCGCTGGGCTTTTCTTTTGCTGAGGAAGGAAGTTCGCTCCAATGAAGGTTCGGGCGTCCGTCAAGAAGATTTGCGACAAGTGCAAGGTTGTTCGCCGTAAGGGAATCGTGCGCATCATTTGCGCCTCCAACCCCCGGCACAAGCAGCGCCAGGGCTAACGGCCAACCGGCCGTTGGCTTCAGACCAACTCCACTTAAGAAGGAAGACCGAAGATGGCTCGTATCGCCGGCATCGATCTGCCGCCCAACAAGCGCGCGGTGATCTCGCTCCAGTACATCTACGGGATCGGCAACAAGTCCGCGCAAGACATCATTGCCGCGGCGGGCATCGATCCCACGACCCGGACCAAGGACCTCACCGAGGAGCAGGCCCGTAAGATCCGCGAGATCATCGAGGCCAGCTACAAGGTGGAGGGCGACCTCCGGCGTGAAGTCACCATGAACATCAAGCGGCTGATGGACCTGGGTTGCTACCGGGGTCTTCGTCACCGCAAGGGCCTGCCGGTTCGTGGCCAGCGGACCCACACCAACGCGCGTACCCGCAAGGGTCCGAAGCGGGGCATCGTCCGGGCGAAGCCGGCGGCGGGCCGCTAAACGCAGCGCCGGTCCCATGAGGTGCCGGCGTCGATCACCTCCTCCCAGGAGCAGCAATCCACATGGCTGACGAGATCAATACTTCGGCTGCGGCGCCCACGGGCACCGAGGGCGAGGCCCCTGCCGCGAAGAAGTCGAAGCGCAAGGGCAAGAAGAGCATCCTGAACGGCGTGGTCCACATCCAGTCCACGTTCAACAACACCATCATCACGATCACGGACGTGTCCGGGAACGTGATCTCCTGGTCGTCCGCCGGGGCGCGTGGCTTCAAGGGAAGCCGCAAGTCCACCCCGTTCGCGGCGCAGGTGGCCGCTGGCGACGCCGCGGCGAAGGCGATGGAGCACGGCCTGAAGAACGTGTCCGTGTTCGTGAAGGGCCCGGGCGCGGGCCGCGAGTCGGCGCTGCGCGCGCTGGCCGCCGCCGGTCTGAAGATCAACCTCATCCGCGACGTGACGCCCATCCCGCACAACGGGTGCCGTCAGCCCAAGCGTCGCCGCGTCTAACCCCTTCGTCAGGGCTGCCCTCACGCCCTGGTGTGTGGGCGGCTCCAGATCACCTCTAAGGACCCCTCAATGGCTCGTTACACTGCCAGCGTCTGCCGCATCTGCCGGCGCGAAAACCTGAAGATGTACCTCAAGGGCGACCGTTGCTACACGGACAAGTGCGCCATTGAGCGTCGCCCCTATCCCCCGGGTCAGCACGGCCAGGGCCGCGTGAAGTTCTCCGGCTACGGCGTGCAGCTGCGCGAGAAGCAGAAGGTCAAGCGCATGTACGGCCTGCTGGAGAACCAGTTCCGCGGCTACTACCACCGCGCGTCCGCCGCCAAGGGCAAGACGGGTGAGAACCTCCTGCAGCAACTGGAGCTCCGTCTGGACAACGTGGTGTTCCGCATGGGCTTCGCGGACACGCGCAACGAGGCGCGCCAGCTGGTGCGTCACGGCCACTTCCAGGTGAACGGCCGCAAGGTGAACATTCCCTCGTTCGCCGTGAAGCCGGGTACCGCGGTGGAGGTGGTGGAGAAGAGCCGCAAGGTGCTCCGCATCTCCGAGGCGCTGGAGACGGTGGACCGCCGTGGCGTTCCGCAGTGGATCTCCCTGGACAAGAAGGCGTTCAAGGGCACGGTCACCACGGTTCCGAACCGTGAGGACCTGACGATGCCCATCTCCGAGCAGCTCATCGTCGAGCTCTACTCGAAGTAGGCACGCTGGATGTCGCAGTGGACGCCCTGGCCGAAAAGGCCGGGGCGTCTTGCTTTTAAGCAGTCGCAGTCCCCGCGTGCGCATCCTCCCGCCAGGTCGGTGGGTAAGTCGGTGGTGCGGCACGACTTGAGGAGCGGTACACCATGGCTGATACGTTTGTTGCGAAGAACTGGCGTGACCTGATCAAGCCCCGTCGCATGGAGGTGGATCAGGACAGTGCGACCCCCACCTACGGCAAGTTCGTCGCGGAGCCGCTCGAGCGCGGTTTCGGGACGACGCTGGGCAACTCGCTCCGCCGGGTGCTGCTGTCGTCGCTGCAGGGCGCCGCCATCACCTCCGTGAAGATTGAAGGCGTGGACCACGAGTTCACCACCATCCCCGAGGTGTCCGAGGACGTCACGGACGTCGTGCTGAACCTGAAGGAAGTCCTCCTTCGGATGCACACGAACGAGACGAAGACGCTCCGCATCGAAGCGGAGGGCCCCAAGGAGGTCAAGGCCGGTGACATCATCACCGACCCGGACACGGAGATCCTCAACCCGGGGCACCACATCTGCACCATCTCCGAGGGCGGCAAGCTCCGCATGGAGCTGACGTGCCGCCGCGGCCGTGGCTACACGCCGGCCAACGTGAACAAGGTGGCGGGTGCGCCCATCGGCACCATCCCCATCGACTCGCTGTTCTCGCCCATCCGCAAGGTGAACTACCAGGTCACCAACGCGCGCGTCGGCCAGGTCACCGACTTCGACAAGCTGGCGCTCGAGGTCTGGACGGACGGCTCCGTGTCGCCGCAGGACGCGGTGGCGTACGCGGCGAAGATCATCAAGGAGCAGCTCACCGTCTTCGTGAACTTCGACGAGACGGAGGAGCCCGTCGTCGCCGAGGCGCCGAAGGAAGAGGCGAAGCTGAACGAGAACCTGTTCCGTTCGGTGGATGAGCTCGAGCTGTCGGTCCGCTCGGCGAACTGCCTGCAGCAGGCGAACATCAAGTCCATCGGCGACCTCGTGCAGCGCACCGAGGCCGAGATGCTCAAGACGAAGAACTTCGGCCGCAAGTCTCTGAAGGAGATCAAGGAGATCCTCGCGGAGATGGGGCTGTCGCTGGGCATGAAGCTGGAGAACTGGCCGCCGAAGCAGGCGCCGGCTCCCGCGCAGCCGAAGGCGTAGTAGGGTTCACTCAGGGCCTCCCCACGCGGCCGCGGGTACGGCAGTCAGCGGCGCGAGGGGAGGGGGCTGGGACGTCTTCCGGTCCGAATGACAGCGGTGGGCCCCGTGCCGGGTCCTCCCATCCCACCCGGTACCTGACACGGCCGGAGTGGTGGAGTCCCACAAGGACTCTGGAGCACGACGATGCGCCACAAGGTCGGACAGAGGAAGCTTCACCGCACCACGAGCCACCGGCTCGCGATGCTCAACAACATGGTGACCTCGCTGCTGGAGCACCAGGCCATCCGCACCACGCTTCCCAAGGCCAAGGAGGCCCGGAAGATCGCGGAGCGGATCATCACCCTGGGCAAGCGTGGCGGCCTCGCCAACGTTCGCCTGGCGGCGCGTACGGTCAAGGACCGCGACGTGCTGCAGAAGGTGTTCAGCGAGTACAAGGACCGGTACGCCACCCGTCCCGGTGGCTACACCCGCATCGTTCGGCTCGGCTTCCGCCGGGGCGACGCCGCGGAGATGGCCCTCCTGGAGCTCGTGGACCGGCCGGAGAAGGCCGCTCCTGTCGACACCGAGGCGGCGGCTGAGCCTGCGGAAGAGACGAAGGCGGAGTAGTCCCGTACGGACGGCATCCCTGGCCCCTTCGTGAGGAGGGGCCGGGAGCAACGCGAGGGCGCGCTTCCGAGAGGAAGGGCGCCCTTCGTGTGTCCACGGCGGACTACCGCTGCGGCTTGCGAAGGCGCTCCCAGGCGGCGTTGAGGTCCTCGGTCAGGTCCGCGCTGTCATCCCGGCTGCGCATCTGGATGGACTGGAAGCGGAGGTCCGCGGGCGCGGCGCCGCTGGAGCCCATCAGCTGCTTGGGGGTGATGGTGATGAACTCACCCGGGGCCACCGTCAGCACCGCCGCCTGGTACTGCCCATTGACGGTGAGGGTGACGTCGTACCAGGGCTCCTTGCTCTCGTTCCAGATGGTGACCGAGGGCCGGTCCAACCTGTCACTGAGCACCAGGCGCGCGTCCATGTCCCCCTTGCGCACTGTGCTGCCTGGGCACGCAATGGCCAGGCTCATCACCGTCATCATCAGCCAGCCGGCGATGATGGACGCCTTGTACTTGAAGAAGCGGTCGCTCTGGCGGAAGTCCGCGACCAGCTCTTTGAGGATGGAGAGGCCGTTGAGGAGGTGGTTCGAGGCATCCCCCGCCAGCCGCTTCCCCAGCGGACCGTCTGGCTTCTCCTTCTGGAGGGGCTCGGCGCGCGCGGCGGACATCACCCGCAGATTGGACTGGCTGGGTGCGCGCGGCATGCCGGGGTTCGTCGGCGTGCGCGGCTGAGAGCCAGACGGAGACGCCGCCCGAGGAGGCTGCGTTCCAGGCGGAGGGGGCTTGCGACCGTCGCTCATCGGGCAATGAGTGTAGAGGGCTGGGCCCGTGGATGGCTACTGTGCCTTGAGTTGCTGAAGCGCACGGGACGCCACCGCGTTTTCAGGCTGGGTCTCCAGCACCTTCATCAGCCAGCGCTCGGCCTCGCTGGCCGCCGTCTTCCGCGCCTCTGCACGCGAGGCCTTCATCGCCTGCTCGGTGTAGAGCAGCCCCAAGCGCAGGCTGAACTCCATGTTCTCCGGGTCCTTTTCGACCACGCGGCGCAGCTCGCGCTCGGCGGCGGCGAAGTCGCCCTCCAGTTGGTACACGAGCGCCAGCTTGCCTCGCGTCGCCACGGCCTCCGGTGCCAGGGAGGTGGCCACGGTGAAGGACTCGCGGGCGGCCGTGAGGTCCCTGCGTTCCAGGTGGAGGTCTCCCAGGTGGAACCAGGCGGTCTCGAGCAGTGGGTGGAGCGCCACGGCTTTTTCGAAGGAGGCGCGGGCCGCGTCGGGACGCTGGCGCGCCAGGTAGAGCTCGCCCAGGTAGAAGTGGTTCTTGCCGTCGCGGGGGGCGCGCTCGATGGCCTGCTTGAACTCATCCACCGCGCGTCCCGCGTCATCCAGGCGTTGGTAGGCCAGGCCCAGCAACGCATGCACCACCGCGACGTCCGGGTAGTCGAGCAGGATCTCCTCGAAGGCGAGGATGGCGTGCTGGGGCGCATCCAGGTCCTTGAGGTAGCGCATGCCTTCTTCCAGCTTCGCCTCGGCGGCCTTGGGGAAGCCGGAGAACGGGTCCGCGATCTGCTCCATCAGCGCCCGCGCGGTGGTGACTTCGGCCGGCGTGGGCTGGCCCCGCACCACCGTGCCGAGCGCCTCCACGGCCCCGGGCGCGTCTCCCGTGCGGTGCAGCGCCTTGGCCAGCGGCAGGCGCCAGGCGGTGCGGTCCGGCGCCAACGCCGTGGCGCGCCGCAGGGGCCCGAGCGCCTCCGGGTACTGTTCGGACTCCAGCCGCGCGAGCCCCAGCCGGTAGTGGAACTCCGCGGTGTCCGGTGCCAACGCCGTGGCGCGCTCGAAGGCGGCGACGCTGGGGGCCCCCGCGTCGCGAGCGCGTGAGAAGAGGGCGAGGCCCAGCATGTACTGGTCGCTCGCGCGCTCACCCGCCGCGATTCGCTTCTGGAGCTCCGCGATCCACGCGTCCGTCTGCCCCGCCTTCACGTAGGCCTCGGTGAGCGAGCGCGCCACGTCCAGGTCGTCTGGCGACTGCCGGTGCAGGTCCGTCAGCAGCCCCAGCGCCTTCGTGGGCTGATGCTCGTCCAGGTAGGCCCGCGCCTGGGAAAGCGGATCGGTGGGGCGCGTCTTGGCGGAGTGGGTGGAGGTGGTGCTGCAGCCAGCCAGGAGGCCTACGCCGAGCACCGCGGCGCGAATCCAGGGACGGGAACGGAGGTGGCGGATGGTCATCTCGGAGAGGCTTCTCAGGAGGAGGAGACTGCGCGGGCGCGCGTGCCGCTGACGCCCTCGACGCCCGCGGCGGCCACGGCGTCATCCACGTCGCCGCCCTTGCCCCCGAGGGACAGGCTGTCCGCGATGATGACGGCGCGGACGGCTCGGGCCAGGCCTTCGCGGTCGCCTTCGGCGAACGTGGTCGTGTCGATGGGCTTGCCAATCTTCACGCGGATGGGACCGGGGGTGATGTTCCAGGTGGACTTGGGCATCAGGTTGCCGGAGCCCTCGATGGTGACGGGGCAGACGGGGACGCGGGCCTTCAGCGCCAGGGCGAAGGGGCCCTTCTTGAAGGGCAGGACGCGGCCGTCCGTCGAGCGGGTGCCTTCCGGATACAGGAAGATGCTGGTGCCGCCGCGAATCTTGGCCGCTGCCGCGTTGAGCGAGGCAATGGCCTTGGAGCGGTTGGACCGGTTGACGAAGACGTGGCCCGCGAGCGCCAGGTACCAGCCGATGAGGGGCACCCACTTGAGCTGCGACTTGGCGACGTAGCGGAACGGGACGGCGACGGCCATGAAGTGCGCCGGGATGTCGATGGTGGACTGGTGGTTGGCCACGTAGATGGTGGGCCGATTCGGGTCCACGTTCTCCTGGCCGATGACTTCCAGCGTCGCGCCCCCTGCCCACAGCAGGACGGGCGACCAGAGCTCTCGCGCCACCCAGATGGAGCGCGATGGGTTGAGCGTGAGCAGCATCGCCAGGATGGCCAGGTGGAAACAGACGAGCGTCCAGACACCCGCCACGAAAATGCAAAAGAGCTTGCGCATCCCTCAGCCCGCCTCCTGGGGGCCGATGTTCAAGGCCGGAAGGTGCCCGGGCCCGCGGGCTTGCCCGCCGAAGCTCCCTGGCCAGACGCTCAGGCGGCGACTCCCAGGCGGGAGGACGGTGGCACCTGTCACGCGTTGAACGGGACGACGGGGGGGCATGCACTTCTTCTACCACGTCCTACCTACACGTTGTTTCTGGTGCGCGCCGCTCGGCGGGGTTACAAGCAGGGGTGGTGTGGCCAGGAAAAAGTTCATCGCCATCGCGGGCAACATCGGCGCCGGAAAGACGGAGCTGACGTCCTTCCTCTGCCGGAAGTACGGGTTGACGCCCTCCTTCGAACCCAACGACCAGAACCCCTATCTGGCGGACTTCTACAAGGACATGAAGACGTGGGCGTTCCGCTCGCAGCTCTTCTTCCTGACGCACAAGTTCCGCCTGCACCGGGAACTGGAGCGCACCTCCGGGACGGTGCTTCAGGACCGCACCCTCTATGAGGACGCGGAGATCTTCGCCAAGAACCTCCACCGGCAGCGGCTCATCGACAAGCGGGACTGGAAGACGTACTGCGAGCTGTACGAGACGATTTCGGAGTCGTTGCGGCCCCCCGACCTCATGATCTACCTCCGCTGCCCGGTGCAGACGATTCGTGAGCGCATCCGCATCCGCGGCCGGGCCATGGAGCGGGACATCCCCACCCGGTACCTGCAGCGCCTCAACGCCCTCTATGAGGAGTGGTTCGAGGGCTACCGCCTGTCGCCGGTGCTCGTGCTTCCCACGGACAAGCTCGACTATTTGACCAACCTGGTGGACCGCGTGGACCTCTTCCGGCAGATCGAGAAGCACCTGTGATGGAGGTCTACCTGCTGGCGACGGAGCAGGAGGGCCCGGCTCCCATCGAGGCACTGCGCGCGTCCTTCGCGAACGATGAGGTGGAGTTCACCCCGGACGCGGACGACGAGGGTTTCACGCTGCGGGCGGACGGCTCCGAGGTGCTGGTGCGCCTGACGCGGGGCTCCGAGGGCCTGCCGCGCTTCCGCAAGGAGGTGTTCAGCGGCAGCCCGGACGCCTTCGAGCGGCTGGGGCGCGCCACGGCCTACTACCATCTGTCCGTGGAGCCGGGTGGGGCGCAGCCCACGCTGCCTGTCTTCGAGGCGCTGTGGGCCGTGCGCACGCTGCTGGAGCACGTGCAGGGCGTGCTGGTGGACCTCACCGCCTTCAAGCTCCACGAGCCCGACGACGTGGTGGAAATCACGGAGCTGGACTTCGACATCCGCGACCACGTCCACCTCCATGCCGTGGAGGCGACGGAGGGGGACACGCCCCTGTGGGTGCACTCGCACGGGATGGAGAAGTTCGGGGCTCGGGACCTGGAAATCTTCCACCTGGCCGAGAAGGACCTGCTGGCCGCGGAGAGCTTCCTTCACGAGCTGTGCACCGACCTGGCCTTCGGGCAGGGGCCGGCGCTGCGCACCCAGGTGGGCACCAGCGAGGGGCAGGTCTTCACGCTCGTGCCCTCGGAGGAGGCCCGCGCCAACCTGCTGGGCGTCCCCCTGGACACCTTCGAGGGACACGAGGGGCTCTTCCTCACCGTGGTGTCCCCGCTGGGCCGGCACAACACGTCCCAGCTGCTGGAGCCCTATCGCGAGCGCTTCGAGAAGGAGCCGGAGGAGCAGACCCAGGCCATGCGGCGCGAGGCCCAACTGGTGCTCCCGTCCTTCCTGGCGCGCTTCCAGCGCAAGGGGCTGATGGAGCCGCTCACCTTCCTGGTGCGCGCACCCTTCGACACCCATCCCGACGGGAACACCGTCACGGAAAACTTGTGGCTGGAGGTCATGGGCCGGGACGAGGGCTCCGTGGTGGGCAAGCTCGTGGATGGCGCAGTGCATACAACCGAGTGGCGCAAGGGCGCCCACGTGGAGGTCGCGGAGACCCAGGTCAACGCGCTGGCCATCAGCCGGGAAGGCCGGGCGTTGGATGAGCGGGAACTCCGTGAACTCCTGAACGCCGAACGGCCGATGTAGCAAGCGGTGCCGGGGGGCCTTGCCCGGCCATTGCGGGGCGCTAGGCTCCGCGCCCCATGCCCGCCCTCCTGCTGCTCACCGGTCCTTCCGCGGGGCGTCGTCACGACGTACTCGCGGAGGCGACGATTGGCCGCAGTCCGTCGTGTGAAATCCCGCTGGATGACCATCAAGTCTCCCGCAAGCACGCGCTGATCTCCGTCCTCGACGGGCAGTCGCACCTCCGCGACTTGCGCTCGCGCAACGGGACGTTCGTCAACGGCGAGCGCCTCATGGGCGAAGTGGTGCTCAAGCCCGGTGACCAGGTGCGCGTGGGCGCGACGACGGCCCTCTTCGAGCCGCCCCCGGTGACCCTGGTGGCCGATGGGCCGGAGAAGGTCGGCCAGGTTCCGATTGAAGAAGTGCTGCCTCACGTGGGCACGGCGGCGGCGATGTACTCGGCGGGCATTGCCTTGTTGGGGGCCACCAGTGGCGCACTGGTGCTGCGACGCCTGGCGGACGAGGTCGCGCACGCGCTCAATGCCGACCGCGCGGCCGCGCTGCTGGGCAGCAGTGATGGCTTGCTCACCGCCGCGGTGGCGGGCGCGGAGGCGCTGACGATGCCGCGCGCGCTGGCGCAGGCCGCGCTGGAGCGGAAGGAGCTCGTCCAGACGGATGACATCCTCTGCGCGCCCCTGGTTGCCTCGGGCGGCATGCCCTTCGGCGTGCTGTACGTGACGCGGGCGGAGCCGAAGTTCAGCGAAGGGGAGGGCCAGTTGCTCGCGGCGCTGGGACGGTTGGGTGGCGAGGCCTACACCACCGTGCGCTCCCGCGTGGAGGCGGAGCCGCCCGTGGCCGCGCTCTCTGGTACGTCCCGACCGCTGCGGGCCTTGTTGGAGCTGGCGCGCCGGGTGGCCGCCAGCGCCGCGCCGGTGGTGATTCATGGCGAGCCGGGCGTGGGCAAGGCGCTGCTGGCCCGCTTCGTCCATGCGCGCTCGCCTCGGGCCCTGGGGCCCTTCATCGTGGTGGACTGCCGGGAGCCCGCCGAGGCCGTTGAGGAGGCGCTGTTCGGCAGGGCGAGCGCGCCCGGGCACCCGCCCGTCGTGTCCGCGCTGCTGCGCGCGGATGGGGGCTCGCTGGTGCTGCTCCACGTGGAGTCGCTCGCGCGGCCCGCTTCGGAGCGACTGGCGCGGGCCCTGGCGCGTCGCGCGGCGCCCGCGCGGCAAGGCGGCGAGGAGCCCGTGGACGTGCGGGTGCTGGCCACCGCGCCCGCGTCGGTGTCGTTGCTGGCGGCGCGTGGTGACGTGGAGTCCGCGTTGGCTCGGGTGCTGTCGGGCTTCGAGCTGGACGCTCCGCCCATCCGTGAGCGGCGCGCGGACGTGCTGCCGCTGCTGGAGCAGTTCGCGGAGCGCGCGGCCCGCCGGATTCGCAAGGAACCACCGACGCTCAGCCCCGAGGCCCGGCGGCTGCTGCTGGAGTACGCGTGGCCGCAGAACCTGCGCGAGCTGGAGTTGGTGGGCGAGCGCCTGGGCCTGTTGTACGCGTCAAGCCGCGTGGGCGCGCTTCAACTGCCCCCGGAGTTCCAGGAGGGCGGCGAAGGCGACAAGACGCTGCAGGGGCGCGTGGCCCGGCTGGAGCGCGATGCCATCGCCGAGGCCCTGCGCGAGGCGTCGGGGAAGAAGGTGCTCGCCGCGGAGCTGCTCGGCATCAGCCGGCCCACGCTGGACAAGAAGATGGAGGAGTACGGTCTCGCGGTGGAGCGGGGTCGCCGGGAATGAGCGCGCCCGCGCGGCCTACGACTTCCGCCGGCTGAGCAGCACGCCAGTGAGCACCAGCCCCGCGCCAAGCACCTGCACCCAGGTGGGGCGCTCTCCGCGCACGGCCCACGCCGTGAGGGCGGCCACCACGGGGATGCCGGTGTTGTAGAGGCCCGCGCGGCTGCTGCCCACCTGCTGCACGGTGCGGCCCCAGATGAAGTACGCGAGCACCAGCGGCACCAGCGCCGAGTACACGACGCCCGCCCAGGCGCCGGCGGTGATGTGCTCGGTCTCCAGGCGCAGCAGCTCGGGCACGCCCGCGAGCACCACGCCCGGCGCGCCCGTCAGCATGCTGATGGCGGTGATGCGCAGCGCGGACACCTCCGGGCTCACGGTGCGGATGCCCACCGTGTAGAGCGCCCAGCAGAGGCTGGCGCCGACGATGAGCCCGTCACCCAGCGAGGACGCGCCATGTTGGGACGCGCCGCGTCCCCCCAGCACCAGCAGCATCCCCACCACGCCCAGACCCAGTGCCACGACGAGCGGGCGGGTGAGCCGCTCCACGCCGAACAGGGCACCGAGCGTGGCCACCAGCACCGGCGTCACCGCTGTCAGCATCCCGCTGTTCGCCACCGAGGTGTTCGCCAGGCCGAGGATGAAGCACAACTGGTACACGGTGTTGCCTACCAGCCCGAGCCCCAGCAGCTTGAGGAACACCGGGCGGGGAAGCGGCTTCCAGCCTTCGACGCCGAGGAGCAACGCGCCCATGGCCAACGCCGCGATGGTGAAGCGCAGCGACATGAAGGCCAGGGGAGGGAGCGTCTCCATCGCCTCCTTCACCACCGTGTAGTTGGTGCCCCAGACAATCACGACGCCGACGATGGCCAGGTCGGACGCGGAGAAGCCGCGCGAAGGGGCAGGCACGACGGCGGTGGTGGACGTGGACACGGCGGCAGGGGAATAGGCCCGAGGGGCCGCGCGCGCAAGCCGACGTTGAGAGGCGGGCATGCTAAACGCCTGGGCATGGACCTACGCTTTTCGGAAGAGGTGCGCCGCGCGCTCGAGGCCGGTCAACCGCTGGTGGCCCTGGAGACGAGCGTCGTGGCCCAGGGACTTCCCTATCCGGACAACCTGGCCGCCGCCCGGGCATGTGAGGAGGCCATCCGCCGCGCTGGCGCCGTTCCCGCCGCCACCGCCATCATCGATGGGCAATTGTGCATCGGGCTGGAGGAGTCGGAGTTGCGCCGGCTGGCGGAGGGCAAGGAGCGCCTGCTCAAGCTGGGCTCCCGGGACCTGGCCGTCGCCATGGCCACGCGCGCCACGGGTGGCACCACCGTGAGCGCCACGTGTGAAATGGCCGCCGCCGCGGGCATCCGTGTCTTCTCCACCGGCGGCATTGGTGGGGTGCACCGCGGGGCGTCGGAGCACTTCGACATCTCCCAGGACATCGCCGCGCTGGCGCGGTTCCCTGTCGCAGTGGTGTGCGCGGGCGCCAAGTCCGTGCTGGACCTGCCCAAGACGATGGAGCTGTTGGAGACGGCCGGCGTGCCCGTCATCGGGGTGGGGACGGACGAGCTGCCGTCCTTCTACAGCCGTGGCTCCGGCATCCCCCTGGAGCACCGCGCGGATGACGTGGACACGGCCGCCCGCATCGCCCGCGCCCGCTTCGAGTCGCTGAAGCAGGGCGGGGTGCTCTACACCGTGCCTCCGCCCGAGGAGACATCCCTGCCTCGCAACGAGGTGGAGCTGCACATCGCCGCGACGCTCGCCGACGCGGACCGGCAGGGCATCCGCGGCAAGGGCGTGACGCCTTTCCTCCTGTCGGAGATGGCGAAGCGCACCGGGGGCAAGACGCTCAAGGCCAACCTGGCGCTGCTCACCCACAACGCGCGCTTCGCCGGGCAGCTCGCCGTGGCGTACGCCCGCGCGCGCTGAGCGCCCGGCCGCGGGCCGCCGCTACCGCTGGAACCAGCGCACCAGGTCTTCCAGCTCGCGGCGGTCCACCTCGTCAAAGGTGCCCGGGTGCTCGGAGTCAATGTCGAGCACGGCGAGCAGCTCCCGGTTGCGGCCGAACACCGGCACGACAATCTCCGACGTCGAGCGTCCGTCGCAGGTGATGTGGCCCGGGAAGGCGTGGACGTCCGCCACCACCATCGTCTCGCCCTTCGCCGCGGCGGCGCCGCACACGCCCTTGCCGAAGGGGATTTCCAGGCACCCGAGCGTGCCCTGGTAGGGGCCCACGCGGAGCAGCTTGCCCGGCGTGACGACGCGGTAGAAGCCCGTCCACAGGTGCCCGAAGGCGTGGTGCAGCAGGCAGCTCATGGTGGCCATGCCGGTGATGTCGTCGTCGATGCCCTCGAGCACCGCGCGCGCGTGCTGCTTCAGCTCGGCGTAGGCTTCGGCCTTGGGCATGCCGCGCAGATCCAGAGTGACTTCCGCCATGATGGGACCTCGCAAGGCGACCCCCG
The DNA here is from genome assembly GCF_013372605.1 of Myxococcus sp. AM009. NCBI lineage: Bacteria > Pseudomonadati > Myxococcota > Myxococcia > Myxococcales > Myxococcaceae > Myxococcus > Myxococcus sp. AM009. The sequence continues at coordinate 11,904 of NZ_JABXEP010000079.1, read as the reverse complement.
GGAGCGTCAGGCCCCGGTAGGGTCAGCGTCCCCTCCATAGCTTGATTCGCTTTCCGCCGCACAGGAGCCGACATGCATTCGCTCACCCTCGATTCGAATACCTGGCTGCTCGTCCTCACGGGCGCGGGGGTCTCCGCTGAGAGCGGAGTTCCCACCTTCCGTGGGATGAGCGGACTCTGGGAGGACCAGCCCGTGGAGGCCGTGGCGTCGCCCGAGGGCTTCCGGAAGGACCCGTCGCGGGTGTGGCGCTTCTACTCGGAGCGACGCAAGGGCGCCGCCGCCGTCCACCCCAATCCGGGCCACGAGGCGCTCGTCGCCTGGGAGCGTCACCTGGGGGACCGCTTCCTGCTCGCCACCCAGAACGTCGATGGCCTGCACTCCCGCGCCGGAAGTCAGCGGGTGGTGGAGATGCACGGCAACCTCTTCAAGACGCGCTGCAGCCGCTGCGAGCGGCCCCCCTTCGACGACGCCACCGTGTACCCCACGGGGTCGGTGCCCGAGTGCGATGCGTGTGGCCAGCAGTTGCGGCCCCACATCGTCTGGTTCGGCGAATACCTGGACCCGGCGGACATCCAGCGCATCGAGGACTTCTCGCTGCGGGCCGCCACCTCGGGTGGACGTCTCATCTTCCTGGCGGCGGGGACCTCCGGCGCCGTGTACCCGGCCGCTGGAATCGTGGACCAGGTGCGAAAGGCCGGCGGGGAGACGTGGCTCGTCAACCTGGACCCGGCGGAGAACTCCAACCGCTTCGAGCACCGCGTCGTGGGCAAGAGCGGGGAGGTCCTCCCGGGCCTCGCGAAGCTCGCCTGACGCGGGGGGGCGGAAGGACCGGGGGGCACCGCGGCGCTTCCGCGTGCCCCTGGTGGGGACTACTCGAAGACGGAGATGTCCGGCCCGGACGGGCTCGACGGCTTCGGCGGCGGGCGCGGCGAACGTCCGGGGCCCGCGGCGCGCACGGGCTCCAGCACCACATTCGCCGTCTGTGTGTTCCCAGCCACCCGGCGCAGGTTGAGCGTGAGCTCCTTGTCCTGGTGCCCCGGCATGCGGAAGCTGAAGGAGTGCACCTTGTCGCGGCGGAGCTGGAGCTTCGTGGGCGTGGTGCCCACCATCTCCTCGCCTTCGTAGATGGATGCGCCGGACGGCGTCGAGGCGAGGCTCACGGTGAGGAGGGACGGCTCCTCGGGTGTTCCTGTCGCGACCTGCGTCGTGGTCGGTGAGGCATCGCGGGGGACGTTCACCACCACCGGCGTCGCGGGGGCGCTGCCGTCACCCTGGTTGCCCAGGACCACGGCCGCGCCAATGCCCAGGAGGACGAGCGGCACGGCGACCAGGGCCACCTTCTTGCCGGTGGACATGCCCTCCGGCTCGGGGGGCGGAGGAGGCGGCGCGGACCTGGACGTCTGCGAGCGCCCGCGGCTGGGGGAGGACGCGGCGCCCCCACCGCCGCCCTGGGTCCTGGCGACGACGACGTTGGACGGCGTGGAGCCCCGGCCCAGGGTCGGCGCGGCGCCCACCCGCGAGGAGCGGATGCCGCTCTGGCTGCCCTGACGGCTGGAGCGGCTGCGGCTGTTGCTGCCGCGCTCGCTGGCGCTGGAGACGCCGCCGCTCGGCATGGCGTCGAGCTCCTCGGAGGTGAGGTCCGCTACGGTGTCCAGCATCGCGTCGATGAACTCCTGCGCGTTCTGGTACCGGTCCTCCTTCTCCGGGGCGAGCGCCTTCTTGAAGAAGGCATCCAGCGCGGCCGGCACCGGGGCGCCCTGGCGCTTGGTGTTGACGGCGGGCACCGGCTGGGTGAGCGACGCCGTCAGCGCCTTGCGCACCGTGTTCGCGCCGAAGGGCGAGCTGCCGGTGAGGCAGAAGTAGAGCACGCCCGCCATGGAGTAGAGGTCGGAGCGCTGGTCCACGGACTCGCCGCCGGCCTGCTCGGGCGGCATGTACTGGGGCGTGCCCAGCACCTGCCCGGTGGAGGTGAGCTGCTCCTCCTCCTCTGCCTCCATGGCCTTCACCAGGCCGAAGTCCAGCACCTTGACGAAGTCCTGGCCGCTGAGCTGCTGCACCATGATGTTGTGCGGCTTCAAGTCGCGGTGGACGCAGCCCTCCGCGTGCGCGTGCGCCAGCCCCTGCGACGCCTGCTCCACGAGGCTCAAGGCCCGGCGCAGGGACATGGGGCCCTGGCGCTTCACCGTCTCCTTCAGGCTTTCGCCTTCCAGCAGCTCCATCACGTAGTAGCAGGTGCCGTCCGGCGACCGGCCGAAGTCGAAGATGGTGATGACGTTGGGGTGGCGCAGCCGGCTGGCGAGCTCCGCCTCCCGGCGAAAGCGCTCGAAGAACTGGGGCGCGGCGGCCAGCGACGGGTTGAGCGTCTTCACCGCCACCGGGCGCTGCACGGACGTCTGGGTGGCGCGGAACACCATGCCCATGCCGCCCTGGCCCAGGACGCTTTCGATTTTATAACGGCCGTCGAGCACCTGGCCGAGGAGCTGGAGGCTCTGGCCTGAGCAGAGGTGGTCGACGCCGTCGGTGCTTCCGCAATGGGGACAGGGGGCAGCCATGTGGGGCCAGAGTATAGACAGGCCCCGGCCCAACCCGGAAAGCCCCTGTGGGGCCCCAGAGCGAACGGGCAGGCACATCCGACATTCCCGAGGAGCCCGCGGGCTGTTACATCCCCGGCGCCATGAGCCTCGTCATCGCCCAGGACCTCTGTCTCTCGTACGGAAAGAAGGTCCTCTTCGATCAGGACAGCTTCACGCTGGGTCCCAGGGACCGGGTGGGCCTCGTAGGGGCCAACGGGACAGGCAAGAGCTCGCTGATGAAAATCCTGGCGGGCGTGGCCCAGCCCGACTCGGGGACGGTGCAGTACAGCCGCAAGGCCCGGGCGGGCTACCTGCCGCAAGAGATCGCCGGCCTGCCGGAGGGCACCGTGGTGGAGGCGGTGATGAGCACCGTGCCCGGCCGCGATGCGATGGAGGCGCGCCTCAAGGAGACCGAGGAGGCGCTCGCCGCCGCCACGGACGAGGAGGACCAGCTGGAGCTGTCCCAGTCCCTGGCGGACCTGCACGCGGAGCTGGACGACTTCGAGAACCGCTACGGCCGCCACCACGCCGAGCGCATCCTCAAGGGCCTGGGCTTCCGCGACGCGGACCTGGCCAAGCCCACCTCCGCGCTGTCCGGCGGTTGGCGGATGCGCGCGGCCCTGGCGGGGTTGCTGCTCCAGGACCCGGACCTGCTCCTGCTGGACGAGCCCACCAACCACCTGGACGTGCCCACGCTCACCTGGTTCGACGACTTCATGCGCCGCTCCACCAAGGCGCTGGTGCTCATCTCCCACGACAAGGACTTCCTCAACCGGCAGATCAACCGGGTGGTGTCCCTGGAAGTGGAGGGCGTGCGCGAGTACGCGGGGAACTACGACGAGTACAAGCGCCTGCGCGCCGAGGAGAAGGAGCTGCTCCGGGCCCGCGCCGAGAAGGTGGAGTCACGCCGCGCGGAGCTGCAGGGCTTCATCGACCGCTTCGGCGCGAAGGCCACCAAGGCGCGGCAGGCGCAGAGCCGCGCCAAGATGTTGGAGAAGCTGGAGAAGGTGCAGGTCCTGGAGGAGCGGACGTCGATGAAGTTCCGCTTCCCCGAGGTCGAGCGGAGCGGGCGCGACGTGGTGACGCTGGAGGGCATCACCAAGCGGTACGGCGCGCAGACCATCTACGACGGCCTCACCGGGCGCGTGGAGCGGGGGCAGCGCATCGCCGTGGTGGGCGCGAACGGCGCGGGCAAGACGACGCTCCTGAAGATGGTCGCTGGTGAGCTGACGCCGGACACCGGGACGGTGACGCTGGGGCACAACGTGGTGGTGGGCTATTACGCGCAGCACCACGCGGACAAGCTGAACCGGCAGAACACCATCATCGAAGAGGTGCGCCCGCTGGCCGCGGACAAGCCGGAGAGCTACGTGCGCGGCGTGCTGGGCGCGTTCCTCTTCAGCGGCGACGACGTGGAGAAGCCCATTGGCGTGCTGAGCGGGGGTGAGCGCGCGCGGGTGGCGCTGGCCAAGCTGCTGCTGGTGCCGTCCAACTTCCTGCTGATGGACGAGCCCACCAACCACCTGGACCTGGACTCGGCCGAGATGCTGATTGAAGCGCTGAAGAGCTACGGCGGCACGTTGCTGTTCGTCAGCCACAGCCGGAGCTTCATCAACGGCCTGTCGTCGCACGTGTGGGAGGTGGCGGACGGGAAGCTCACGCCGCACCCGGGCAACCTGGACGACTACCTGTACCACCAGCAGAAGCTCCAGCAGGCGGCGGCGGAGGCCGCGGCCCTCGCGGCGGGCCAGGCGCGGGGCGACAAGGTGGCCTCCGGGCCGATGACGGAGAAGGACCGCAAGCGGCTGGAGGCGGAGGCGCGCCAGCGCCGCAGCGTGGTGGAGGGGCCCCTCAAGAAGGAGATCGCGAAGCTGGAGGCCCGCATCGCCGAGGTGGAGGCCGGGCAGAAGGAGCGCGAGGCGCAGCTCGCGGACCCGGCCCTCTACAACGACTTCGCGCGCGCCAAGCCGCTGATGGACACGCACCGCGCGAGCAAGGAGGAGCTGGAAGACCTCTATGCCCGCTGGGAGGCCGCGCAGGAGAAGCTGGCCGAGGCGACCGCGTCACTGGGGTGAGGCCTGGCGGATATCCGCCGTGAGTCAGAAGCGAAAGGTGGGGCGGGAGCCGGACATCATCTGCTTGAGCAGCCACATCATGCCAGCGGAGACGAAGCCGCCAACGTTGAGCACGGGCCCCCGCCGACTGGGGACGACGAGGGGAATGCCCTTGCCGCTGTCCATCTCTTCCGTGAACGGGGTTGCGCCACTCGGCGCGCAGCTTCCACAGTAGAGGGCTTCCTCCCATACAAAACCATGCGCTGGCAGCATGTCTCGCCGGCACGCGGTGCAGCACGGCTTCCCTTCGATTCGCACCGTGGGCCGGAGGTCGAGCGGCGCGCTGCGGTACGTCTCCACGGCGGCTTGGAGTTGCTGGAGTTCGCCCGCATCCAGGGCAACCCCCGCGCAGCCCGAGCACACTTCCATGGGGACGCCGAACACCTCCACCACGGGCAGGGGCGCCTGGCCGCAGCGCGGGCAGGCGGGGGCGCGCGTCGAGCAGTGGGGACACTCTGGAACGAACTGGAGCTCACCGTGGCAGCCCTTGCAGCTTCCCGGCCGGTCCTTCGAGCGGCGCAGGAGCGCGTCCGAGACGGCGCCGCCCATGACCTTCGCGAGCGCATCGCCCTCGAACCACACTGCGCCGCAGTCACCGCAGGTCTCCAGGGGAAGCTCACCGCTCGGAGTGGGCTGCATCGCGGACTGGCAGAAGGGGCATGCGCTCATGGGGATCACCCTATAGGCGCGCGCCCTCAGGAGCGAAAGCGGTGCCGCTACGCGCGGAGCCGCTTGCGGCGCTCCCGCTTGGCGCGGGCCTCCACGTGGGACGGCTTGCCCCCGTCGCGCAGCTCGTCGGGCATGGGCAAGGACTGCGACGGCCGCTTCCCGGCGGGCAGGCCCTCCACGGAGGTGGCGTCCGCGGGCTGCTCGGTGGGGAGGGCGGGGAACCGGATGACGAACGTGGTGCCTTCGCCCACCTTGCTCTGCACGGAGATGCTGCCGCCGTGGTTCTTCACGATGCGCTGGCAGATGGCCAGCCCCAGGCCGGTGCCCTTCTGCTTCGTCGTGTAGAAGGGCACGAAGATGTGCGGGTGCTGGTCCGGAGGAATGCCGGGGCCGTTGTCGGACACCTGCACCTCCACGAACTCGGCGCCGGCGCTGCGCAGCTCCCCGAAGCGCTCCGGCTTCTCCGTGCGCACGCTGATGCGGCCCTCGCGCGTCCCGAGCGCCTGCACCGCGTTCTGCACCAGGTTGATGAGCACCTGCTTGAGCTGCTCCGCGTCGCCGTCCACGCGCGGCAGCATCAAGTCCAGCTCCACGGCCAGGTGGAGGTTGGAGGGCACGTCGTTCTGGATGAGCCGCATGGTGCGCGTCACCACCTCGTTGAGGTCGGTGGTGCCGAAGCTCTGCTTCATCGGACGCGCGTAGTCGAGGAACGCCGTCACCACGCCGTTGAGCCGGTTGACCTCCTCGACGATGACGTCGAGGAACTCGGCGTCCTCGCCGTGGAACTGCGCCGGGTCCAGGCACTGCGCAGCGCCCTTGATGGCGCCCAGCGGATTGCGAATCTCGTGCGCCAGGCCCGCCGCCATCTCACCCAGCGCGGCCAGGCGGTCCCGCTCGCGAATCTTCTCGTAGAGCTTGGAGTTCTCCAGCACCGTCGCCAGCCGCTCCGCCACCTCCAGGATGATGGCGATTTCGTCGGACGCGAAGGCCTCCGGCACCCGTTCGTCCCACAGGTTGAGGAACCCGATGACGCGGTCATTGCCCATCAGCGGCACGGCGATGCCGGCCTTCACCTGCACCAGCGCCGCGCGCGTGTCGTTGAGCCGCTTGAGCTCGTCCCGGTAGCGCTTGCCCTCCACCGCCTGCAGCCGCATGGTGGCCATGCGGCGCTCCACGTTCTCCCGCAGCACCGCCTTCTGTCCGCTGGCCGCCGCGAAGAGCAGCCCGCGCGCCACCGCCGTGTCCAGGAAGGCCACCGGCAGCGGGCCCCGCGAGTCCAGCAGCCGGTACCCGGGCCGGTCCTCCGCCAGCAGGTACACAGAGGCGTGCGTCACGCGGCCCGTTTCATGGAGCGTGTCCAGCACCAGCCGGGCCAGCTCGGAGATCTCGATGACGTTCGCGATGCGCACGCGCAGCGAGCCCAGCGAGTCCAGGAGGGCGAAGCGCTCGCGGAAGAAGATGCGCACCACCATCTCCTCCACCTTCACCTTCAGGGGCTCCAGGAGGATGAGGATGACGAACGCGGCCACCACCGTGTTGAAGAGGAAGAGGCCGGTGTTCTCCTTCCCCCACGCCGTCAGCACCGTGAAGACGGCGGCCAGGATGCTGGCCAGCACCGTCTGCGAGGCAATCTTGCCCAGCAGCTCGTGCAGGTCCATGAGCCGCAGCCGCAGCAGCGTGTGGGCCAGGAAGAACAGGTACAGCGTGGAGAAGACCGAGCCCAGCGTGGGGAAGGGGATGCCGAAGCTGACCAGGAAATCCAGCGCGGAGAAGAGGATGGCCGCGCCCGCGCCGATGGCCAGGTACGCCAGCCGGAACTTCTCGATGCGCGATTCGGTGGTGCGGACCCGGTGGAGCAGCAAGGAGCCGTAGGTCAGCAGCGTGCCCAGCACCCACACGCCCATGCCCACCCGGGCCCAGAGCTTGTCGGCCAGGGGGGTGACGGCCACGGTCAGCCCCAGCACGGCGGACAGCAGGGCGAGCCGGCGGCCCACCAGGTTCGTCCCCTTGCTGACGCCCAGGAACTCCAGGAAGAAGGCGACGGCCGCGCCCGGCACCAGCGAACCCACCAATAGGGTGGCGCCCACGAAGATGCGGGATGTCCACGGGTAGTCGCCGGCCGGGAAGATGCTGTGAAAGAAGAGCGAAAGGTAGTAGCCGGCCACCGTCAGCGCGAAGACGGAGTACAGCGTCAGTACCCTGGGCCTGCCGGGCCGCAGCAACATGGACACGCCCAGGGCGAGCCCGATGATGGATGCCAGCAGCGCGCTCTGTGTCCGGATGTCCATGAGGAGGCGGACAGTCTAACCTGTGTCAGTCTCCGGAAATTTTCCATGACCTGCTGATTGTCCTGGGGCGAGCCCGCGCGCATCTCCCTGGGAACCCGCCCCCGCGTATGAAGCCCTTCCTTTCCAAGCTCGCCGTCGCCGCCTCCGCGCTCCTGATGACCGCGCAGGCCCCCGCCCCGCAGGCGGTTTCGTCCACCCCGGCCGAGCCCGAGGCGTCCGAAGCGCCGGCCCAGCACCCCAGCAACGCGCCTCCCGAAGCGCAGCTGTCACCTCCTCCCGATTCGGAGAAGGCGCCGCTGCCGGTGGGCTACGTGGAGGTGCTCAACCCCGCCTTCCCCAATGCCGCGCCGCCCACGCCGGTGGTGCACCGGGGCCGCCGCTACGGGCTGGAGGACCTGGCGCCGTACTTCGGCGAGGGCAAGAAGCAGGAGGCCCGTGACGCGTTCGACCGTGGACAGTACCCGCGCGCCCGCGAGCTGCTGAAGGACGAGGGCGATAGCCCGCCGGTGCGCTACCTGCGCGCTTTGGCTGCCGTCCGCGCCGGGGATGACGCGTCCGCCGCCACGGAGTTCGCCGCGCTGGCCCCGGACTACCCCGCGCTGAAGGACCGCTGCCTGACGCATGGCGGCGTGGCGCTGGAGAGCCTGCGCCGCTTCGACGAAGCCGCGGTGCTGCTGGAGCAGGTGCCGCCGGAGTCCAAGCTGTACGTGGACGCGCGGCTGGCCCTGTCACGCGTGCTGCGCAAGAAGAAGGACGCGGAGGGCGCCATGGCCGCGCTGGAGCCGCTCACGTCTCGCGCGGCGCCCAGCTGGGGCCGCAACGTGGGCGCCGAGGCGCTGATGGCCATCGCCGACATCGCCGCGGAGAAGAGGGACAGGGCCGCCGAGCGCGCCGCGCTGTGGCGCCTGTGGGCCGCGCATCCGTTGTCCGCCCTGTCGAAGCAGGCCGAGCGGCGCCTCAAGGGGCAGGCGCCGCCGTTGGAGGCGAAGGTGGGGCGCGGCGAGGCGCTGGTGGAGCTGCACCGCAACAAGGCCGGCCTGGCGCAGCTGGAGCCGCTGCTGCCGAAGCTGAAGCTCCCGGACCCGCTGGCCTGCCGCGCGCACTTCGTCTTCGGCAAGGGCCTGCGCAAGGAGCGCCAGCACACGCGCGCCATCCAGGTGCTGACGCCGGTGGCGGAGCAGTGCCAGGACCGCGACCTGCTGGCGCGCGTGCTGTACGTGCTCGGCTCGTCGCGCTCCATCGTGGACCAGGCGCGGGGCATGGAGACCTACGAGCGGCTGGCGCGCGAGTTCCCGGACCACTCGTTCGCGGATGACGGCCTCTTCTACGCCGCCGACCTCTACCTGAAGACGGGCCGCCCGAAGGAGGCCATGGCCCGCCTGGACACGCTGGCCCGGCTGTACCCGCAGGGAGACTTCCTGGGCGAGGCGCTCTTCAAGGCGTTCTGGATTGCCCGCACCACCGGCGTGGAGGACTCCGGCCTGTCGTTCCTGGACCGCATCGAGGCGCAGTTCGCCAAGGCGGACGAGAGCTACGACGTGGAGCGCGCGCGCTACTGGCGGGCGCGGACGATGCAGGAGAAGGGCAACATCCAGGGCGCGGCGGAGCTGTTCGAGAAGCTCTCCGTGGACCACCCGGCGACCTACTACGGGCTGATGGCGCGCTCGCAGCTGGCGAAGGTGGACCCGCCGCGGCTGGAGAAGGTGTCCGCTGAGGTCTTCACCGTGCCCGAGGCCGTCAGCCCCTGGCCGCTGTTCGCCGGCCCCATGGGCGAGGACCCGCACTTCCGCGCGGGCGTGGAGCTGTACCGCCTGGGCTTCAAGGAAGCCGTGTCGTCCGAGATGCTGGCCGTCAACCGGACGAACCTGCCCGCGGAGTCCGTGCGCCTGCTGGTGCTGGTGCTGCACGAGGCCGGGGACGAGCGCTCCGCCCACGCGGTGGCGCGGCTGGCGCTGCGCAAGGACCTGAGCGGGCCCATCACCGCGGAGACGCGCGTGGTGTGGGAGGTGGCCTATCCCAACGCCTTCCGCGACCTCATCGAGAAGCACACCGCGGACGCGGGCGTGGAGCCGGACCTGCTCCAGGCGCTGATGCGGGAGGAGAGCGCGCTGGACCCCAAGGCGCTCTCATGGGCGGGAGCGATGGGCCTCACCCAGTTGATGCCGTCCACCGCGAAGGGCGTGGCGCGCGAGCTGAAGCTCAAGCGCTTCAGGGTGGACCAGCTGCTCCAGCCCGACCTCAACATCCGCATGGGGGCCCACTACCTGGGCGGCTTGCTCAAGCGCTTCAAGGGGCACACGCCCTACGCGGTGGGCAGCTACAACGCGGGGCCCGGCGCGGTGAATCGTTGGAGGTCCGACAGGCCGGACCTGGCGCTGGACGCGTGGGTGGAGGAGATCCCCATCTCCGAGACGCGCGGCTACATCAAGCGCGTGCTGCGCTCCTTCAACACGTACCAACTGCTGTACGGACGGGCGCCCAAGCTGCCCGTGCTCAAGAGCGCCGCGAAGTAGGTGCGCCGTCGCCATCCGGGCGCTTGCTGGGTGGTGTCGGTAGAGAATTCGTGCGGAATGGAGCGCGAAGGCCGCGGGTTATGTCCACGCCCTGAAAAAGGGTGCCTGCGTGTGGGGGTCCCCCTATGCAACTGGCCGGAAACGTGACACATGGCCAAGGCCGCACCCTCACACGGCGTGGCAACCAGCTCAATTCATGAAGCTGGTAGAGAAAGACGAAGAGAAGCGTAATGGCGACTGGTACCGTGAAGTGGTTCAACGACGCGAAGGGCTTTGGGTTCATCATGCAGGACGGCGGTGGCGAGGATCTTTTCTGCCACCACACTGCGATTCAGACCCAGGGCTTCCGCACGCTGCAGGAAGGCCAGAAGGTCGAGTTCGACGTGGCCCGTGGCCCCAAGGGCCTGCAGGCTCAGAACGTTCGCCCGGTCTGAGTACCTCCTGAGCGCTCCTAGCGCTCAGTCCGAAGGCTCAGTCTCCCCGAGGGAGGCTGGGCCTTTTCCTTTTTGTCACCCCGATGTTCCGGGGCTCGCCTGGAACTTGCCCGGCGGCTCCCATAGACTCGGGGCGTGGGCGCCCCGTCGAACAGTGGAGACGGTGGGAAGAATGCGCTCTTGCGCGCGCTCCCCTCCGTCGAGCAGCTCCTGCGGCGCCCGTCGCTGGAGCCCCTGTTGAGTGGAGTCCCCAGGGCCCGTGCCGTGGCCGCGCTTCGGCTGGCGGTCGACCGGGCCCGGGGCCGGCTGGTGGCCTCGGGCGGGCCGGGCTTCGAGGACGCGGACGTCCAGCACGCCCTGGACACGCTGGCCGCACCGGGGCTGCGGCCCGTGCTCAACGCCACCGGGGTGGTGCTGCACACCAACCTGGGACGCGCACCCCTGGCGGCCTCGGCCGTGGCGCGCGTGGCGGAGGTGGCCCGGGGTTACTCCAACCTCGAGTACGATTTGGATGAAGGAGCGCGGGGCAGCCGCTACGCGCCGCTCGTGGGGCTGCTGCGCTCGCTGACGGGCGCGGAGGACGCGGTCGTCGTCAACAACTGCGCGGGCGCGGTGCTGCTGGTGTTGGCGGCGCTGGCGTCCGGCCGCGAGTGCGTGGTGTCGCGCGGTGAGCTGGTGGAGATTGGCGGTGGCTTCCGTGTCCCGGAGGTGATGCGGCAGTCGGGCGCGAAGCTGGTGGAGGTGGGCACCACCAACCGGACGCGGCTGTCGGATTACTCGGCGGCGCTGGGCCCGGAGTCAGCGCTGCTGGTGAAGGTGCACCGCTCCAACTTCGCGTTGGTGGGCTTCACGGAAGAGGTGGAGGTCGCGGAGCTGTCGGCGCTGGGCCGCGCTCGCGGCGTGCCGGTGTTCCAGGACCTGGGCGCGGGCGCGCTGGCGCCGTTGAAGGGCGAAGGCCTGAGCCGCGAGGTCACGGTGGCCCAGGCCGTCGCGGCGGGCGCGGATGTGGTGGCCTTTTCGGGAGACAAGCTGTTGGGTGGACCCCAGGCGGGCGTCGTGGTGGGCCGGGCCGCGCTGGTGGCGCGCATCAAGGCCCACCCGCTGATGCGGGCCCTGCGGGTGGACAAGCTGACGGTCGCCGCGCTCGAGGCCACCCTGGTGCTGTACCGGGATGGCCGGGCGGAGGAGGTGCCGGTGCACCGCCTGCTTGCCCAGTCGCCGGAGGACCTGCGCGCCCGGGCGGTACGGCTGGAGGGCCTCCTGGCTGTCTCTTATACACACTGACGCTGCCGACGAATAGCCTTGTGTATGTA
>NZ_JABXEP010000078.1:0-37686 GCF_013372605.1 Myxococcus sp. AM009 | reverse complement strand
GGGGCGGAGGGCACGCTGGCGTGCGGGGTGCTGGCGGACGGGCGGCTCGTGGGGCTGGCGGTGGTGGCCGCCCAGGCGAGTGGCGGCGCGGACGAGGTGGCCTTCACGACGGTGGGCGCGGGACTCGCGTTGCAGTAAGGGGCTCGTCGCCATGAACGTCCAGGTCCTCTTTCACGACAGCTGCTTCGACGGCGCCGCGAGCGCGGCCGTGTTCTCCCGCTTCTATCGGGAGCGCGTCCGGCCGGACGCGGCCTTCCGGTACCTCGGTCTGAACCACAAGCCGGGCGCCGAGGGCATCGACCCTGCGGTGTTCACCGGTGAGGAGAACGTCATCGTCGACTTCCGCTACAGCCAGGACGCGAGGCTCACGTGGTGGTTCGACCACCATGCCTCCGCCTTCCAGCAGCCGGGGGACGAGGCGCACTTCCGCGCGGACACCAGCGGGCGCAAGTTCCACGACGCGCACCGCAAGAGCTGCACGAAGTACCTGGCGGACGTGGCCCGGGAGCGCTTCGGCTGGGATGCGTCGCCCCTGTCGGACCTCATCCACTGGGCGGAAATCATCGACGGGGCCCAGTTCCCCTCGCCGCAAATGGCGGTGGCGCTGGAGGAGCCGGCGCTGCGCATCATGACGGTGCTGGAGGCCAACAAGGACCCGGGCCTCATCCCCGAGGTCATCCGCCGCATGCAGTCCGATTCGCTGGTGGACATCGCCGCCTCGCCGCTCATCGCCACGCCGCTTGCGCCGCTGCTGGCGCGCCACCAGGCGAACATCGAGCTGGTGCGTGCCCAGGCGCGCTACGAGCGCGGCGTCGTCTTCTTCGACCTCGTGGATGAAGGCGTGGACAGCCTCAACAAGTTCATCGCCTACGCCCTCTACCCGGACGCGCGCTACACGCTGTGGGTGGGGAAGGGGGCCTCGCGGGCCAAGGTGTCCATCGGCTCCAACCCGTGGAAGCCGGAGCTGCGGCGGCACGACTTGTCCGCCATCGCCGGGCGCTACGGCGGAGGCGGGCACCCGGTGGTGGCCGCGGTGAGCTTCAAGGCGGACCGGTCCGACAAGGCGCGCGCCGCCTATGCGGAGATTCTCGCGGAGCTGTCCTCCGACGCGTGACGGCGCGGGCGTCAGCGGTGCTCGAAGAAGCGGAAGCCCGCCTGTCGCAGCAGCCGCACCACCGTCACCATGGGCAGGCCCTGCACGTTGGCGCGGTCGCCGTCGAGCCGCTCCAACAGGGCCTGTCCGGCCTCCTCCACGCGGTAGCTGCCGCAGCAGCCCTCCCACTCGTTCAGGTCGAGGTAGCGCTCCAGCTCCTCGTCCTTCACCGCGTAGAACGTCAGCCGCGCCGTCTCCACGGCCTCGTGCGCCTCGCCGCCGGGCCCCACCAGGCACACCCCGGTGTGGATGGCGTGGGTGGTGCCCACCAGCTTGCGCAGTTGCTCCCGAGCCGCGCTCCGGTCCACGGGCTTGGAGAGGACTTCGCCCGCCACCTCGACGAGCTGGTCCGCGCCCAGCACCCAGGCCTCCGGGTGCCGCTGATGCACCGCGCGGGCCTTGCGCGACGCGAGCGCCCGCACGGCCTCCGTCACCGACAGGTGCGGGGCCACCACCTCGTCCACGCCGGGGGCCTCGGCGCGGTAGGGAAGCCTCAGTCCATCCATCAGGGCCCGCCGGGCGCTCGACGTGGAGGCCAGAATCAATTCGCTCATGGGATGGGCAACCTAGTGCAGTGTGGAGCGGGTGGGTGTCCGGTCGCGTCAGCAGGCGAGCATGCACGTCCTGGCTTCCCGGGCACGGGGTGATGCCGTACCCTGGCGGCCCATGTCGCGGCGCGGTCTGCTCGCCTTCTGTCTCCTCATCGTTGCCTGCAAGCGCGGCCCTCCGGCCTCCGAAGCGCCGGACGCGTCCTGTCCGGCCGTGCCTGCCCTCAGCGGGCCTGGCGCCGGGTCGCCCACCGCCAGCGTGCGCCCCGCGCCGCCTCCCGAGGACGCCACCCACCGGATGCAGCCGCTGGCCGTGTGCCGCTCGGACGGCGCGGCCCCGTTGGATGCGTCGCGTCGCTACTTCGAGGAAGGCCGCTTCGAGGAGTCCCTGTCCTGCGCCGCCCAGGCCGCCGCGCTGGAGCCGGACCTGGCCACCGCCCACGCGGAGCGCGGCGTGGCGCTGGCCGCCCTGGGCCGCGAGACGGAGGCGCAGCTCGCCTATGCGCGGGCGCTCGCCATCGACCCGGGGGACCCGTCCGCGCTCCTGGGCTCGGCGCACCTGTACGCCGTGCAGCTGTCCTCCACCCGGGAGCGGGACGAACTGGGCGCGCTCTACGCGGAGCGCGGCCTGTCCCAGCCCAACACGCCCCCGGAGCTGATTCCGCACCTCGCGCTGGTGGCCGCCATGGCCTTCAATGATTTGGGGCAGGCGGAGTCCTCGCTGGCGCACTCGGCCATTGTCCTGGCGCGAAATCCCGGCAGCCGCGAGGCCCTCTACGAGCGCGCCCTGGCCCTCTTCGAGCTGTGCCGCTTCCGGGAGGCCCGCACCGCCTTCACCCGCCTCGTGGACGACCCGGAGCGCGCCGCGCACGCCCACCACCACCTGGGGCTCCTGCTGGAGCGCGAGGGCAAGTGGGAGCAGGCGCAGGGCCACTTCGACCAGGCGCGCACGCTGGCGCCCGACGACTTCCCCGAGCCGCCGCTGCCCGCGGAGGAGGACTTCCGCGCTCAGGTGGTGAAGGCCGTCGCCGAGCTGCCCAGGGACATGCGGGGGGACTTGGACGGCGTGCCCGTCACGGCGGAGGAGCTGCCCGCGGACGCGGACCTGCTGGCCAACCAGCCGCCGCTGTCGCCCACGATTCTGGGCCTCTTCCGGGGCCCGCCGCTGGGCGAACCCTGTGACGGCTCCGAGGTGCCGTGCCGCTCTGTGGTGCTCTACCGCCGCAACCTGGCGCGCGCCGTCCGGACGCCCGAGGAGCTTCGCGAGCAGATCCGCGTGACGTTGCTGCACGAAATCGGGCACCTTCGCGGCGAAGACGACGAAGAACTGGCCGCTCGCGGCCTGGAGTGAGCCTGATGCCCCCCCATGCAGCCCTGCCCGTCGCGCGTGTCAGCCCCAAGGGGGCGCGCTCGCTGCGGCACTTCAATCCCTGGTTGTACCGCACCGAAATCGCCGCCCCGCCCGACGTGAAGGGCCCCGGCGCCGTGGTGCTGGTGGTGGACGCCCAGGGCAACCCCATTGGCCAGGCCCTCTACGCCCGCCGCTCGCCCCTGGCGCTGCGCCTGCTGACGCGCAAGAGCCCCGCCGAGGAGCCGGTGGACGACGCCTTCTTCCGCCGCCGCCTGGAGGCCGCCCTGGCGCGCCGGGCGTTTCTGTCCAGCCGTGACGGGCTGCGGCTGGTGCACGGCGAGGCGGACCAGCTCCCGGGCCTCTTCGTGGACCGCTACGGAAAGGGCCTCACGCTCCAGACGCTCTCCGAGGGCATGGACGCGCGCAAGGAGACGCTGGCGAAGATGCTGGTGGAGCTCACCGGCGCCACCCACGTCATGTGCCGGGATGACGCCTCTGGCCGTGACTTCGAGGGCCTGCCGCGCGAGGCGCGCCTGCTGCACGGCGAGGGCGCCGCGCGCTTCGCCTACCACGAGGGGGAGAACCGCTTCGAGGTCGACCTGCAGGGCGACATGAAGACGGGCGCCTTCCTGGACCAGGTGGACAACCACCTGCGGGCCGGGGAGCTGGCGCGCGGCGAGGGGCTGGACCTCTTCAGCTACCACGGGGGCTTCGCGCTCTCGCTGGCGCGCACCTGCACGTCCGTACTGGCGGTGGAGCAGGACGAGAAGGCCGCCGCGCGCGCCAAGGCCAACGCCGAGGCCAACGGCCGCGCCAACGTCACCGTGGAGAACGCCAACGCCTTCGACGTGCTGCGCCGCTTCGACACCAGCGGGCGTCGCTTCGACACCGTGGTGTTGGACCCCCCCGGGCTGGCCAAGCGCCGCGAGGGCCTGGCCACCGCGCTGCGCGCCTACCATGAGCTGAACCTGCGCGCCTTCCGCTGCCTCAAGCCGGACGGGCTGCTCGTCACCTGCTCCTGCTCCGGCAAGCTGGACCGCGCCGCCTTCGAGGAGATGGTGCTGGCGGCCGCCGCGGACGCGAAGCGGCCGGTGCAGATTCTGGAGCGGCGGGGCGCGGGGCTGGACCACCCGGTGCTGGCCGGGCTGCCGGAGACGGAGTACCTGAAGGCCCTCTACGTGCGCGCCCTCTGACGAGGCAAGGGGCGGGGCTGGGGCCTACGGAATGCCCAGCTCCTTGCGCAGCCGGCCCACGACCTTGAAGTACTCCGTCCGGGGGAAGGGGACGTTGAGGATGTGGAAGTCCTTCTTCGCCAGGCCCACGCAGCCGAAGCAGTAGTTGCAGTCCTGCAGGTTGCGGCTCAGCACCAGGTACGCGCTGGTGGAGCAGTTCTCGCTCTGGACGCAGTACGCGCAGGCGTTGCAGCTCTTGCAGTCCACGCAGTGCGAGCAGTTGTTGCACAGCTCGCACCGGGTGCAGTGCGTGCACGTGAAGCAGCTGTCGCAGTCCTTGCAGAACATGCAGTTGGCGCAGCGCTGACAGCCCTCACACGCGTAGGAGCCGGGGTTGCCCGGATCGGACGCGAAGCTCTTGGCCAGCTTCTGGAACTGCTCCAGGAACTCCCGCTTGCCCAGGGTGGACACCAACTCCCGCGCCGCCTTCTCCTGCGCGACCAGGTCCGCCTTATCGGGCCGCGTTCCTTTGTCCTTCACCACCTGGGACACTCCTTCATCAGTTCGGACCGGGCCTCAGGCGAGCCAGTCCCGCGAGGTCGATGCCGCGCGCCACCCGGCGCACCTCCACCGTACCCGGAAATCCCCGGCTGGTGACGGCAACCACGTAGCGCCCCCCCACAAGGAGGTTCGCTTCGGCCACGGACTCCTCCGCGTCGTACCGCACGAAGCCCACGGCGTCGTCCATGTGGATGGGCGCGGACGGGTCACTGGCCGGCTTGCCCCGGGAGCGGTCGGCGGCCTCCTGGATGGCCTTGCCAATGCGCTCGCCCATGGTGGTGTCCACGATGCGCACCTTCACCTCGCGCCCCTCACCTCGGGTGTAGCGCCGCTCGGCCTCGGAGACGGACACCTCGCCGTACTTTCCGGTGGAGCCCTGGGTGTGCGCCACCGTGAAGCCGTCCAGCCGTTCTGGAAGGAAGGGCGCCAACTGCTTGAAGTACACGCAGGGCGCGCTCGCCGCCGGCACCACGGGTGTCACCTCCGGGGACGCGCCGGACCCGCCGAGGCATCCCGTGCCCAGGACGAGTGCGAGAAAAGCGCCAGAGCGCCTGGGGAAAAAAGAGTCGCGCACGAACGAATCAAAGGGTATCCCCGCCCCGCGCGCAATGGACCTCTCGAAGCTCAATCCTCCGCAGCGCGAGGCCGTGGTCACCCTGGAGGGACCGCTCCTCGTGCTGGCAGGCGCTGGCAGCGGCAAGACGCGCGTCATCACCCACCGCATCGTCCACCTGCTCAACGAGCGGCCAGGCCTCATCATGGCCCGCAACATCCTGGCGGTGACCTTCACCAACAAGGCCGCCACGGAGATGAAGGAGCGCCTGGTCCACATGGCGGGGCCTCGGGCGCAGGGCGTGCTGGTGTGTACGTTTCACGCCTTTGGCGCGGAGATGCTCCGCGAGGACATCCACCGGCTGGGGTGGCCCAGGAAGTTCGCCATCGCCGACATGGGCGACCAGCTGGCCAACATCCGGCGCGCCATGCGTGAGCACAAAATCGACGACCGGTCGTTTGATGCGCGCAAGGTGCTCAACCTCATCTCCAAGGCGAAGAACTCCGGCAAGGCGCCGGAGCCCAAGCCGGAGGGGATTGGGGATGACTACGACCTCATCACCCACATGGTGTACCCGGACTATCAGCTGTCGCTGAAGGCCCAGGGCTCCGTGGACTTCGACGACCTGCTGCTGCTGCCCGCGCGCCTGCTGCGTGAGCACCCGGACCTCTACGAGAAGTACACCAAGCGCTTCCGCTACCTGCTGGTGGACGAGTTCCAGGACACCAACACCGCGCAGCTGGAGCTGCTGAAGCTGCTGGCGGGCCGCTCCCGCAACGTGTGCGCGGTGGGCGACGACGACCAGTGCATCTATTCGTGGCGCGGCGCGGAGGTGCGCAACATCCTCGACTTCGACCGCCTCTTCCCGGGAGGGAAGGAGGTCCGGCTGGAGCAGAACTACCGCTCCGTCCAGACGGTGCTGGACGCGGCCAACGCCGTCATCGCGAAGAACCCCGAGCGCAAGGCCAAGCAGATGTGGACCGACCGCAAGGGGGGCGCGAAGGTGAAGGTGGTGACGTGCCCCAATGACGAAGAGGAGGCCCGCTTCGTCGCGCACGAAATCCAGAAGCACATGGCCCTGGGCGTCTCCGCGGACGACATCGCCGTGCTCTACCGGACCAACGGCCAGTCCCGCCCCATTGAAGAGACGCTGCGGGAGAAGAACATCGGCTACGAGGTGGTGGGCGGCAGCGAGTTCTTCGACCGGCGCGAGGTGAAGGACGTCATCGCGTACTTCAAGGTCATCGTGAACAAGCTGGACGAAATCTCGCTCCTGCGCGTCGTCAACGTGCCCTCGCGCGGCATTGGCGACGTGACGATGGAGCGCCTGAACGTCCACGCCCGGGGCGAGGGCGTCACGCTGTGGACGGTGATGAAGAAGGCCACCGACTATGAGGACCTGCCGCCGGGGGCCGGGGCCCGGGTGGCGGACTTCGTGGACCTGGTGGAGCGCTACCGCGCCGCGTACGAGCACGGCCAATTGGCCAACGTGACGCGCAAGCTGCTGGAGGAGATTGGCTTCCGCGAGGCCACCCGCGCCCACGCCACCAGCGCCACCGCCGCGGACAAGAAGCTCAAGGGCGTGGACGGCGTGCTCAACTCGCTGGAGAACTTCGAGAAGCGCGAGGGCCCCAAGGCCAGCCTGCCGACGTACCTCAACCGCCTGAGCCTGGACACCCGGCAGGAGGAAGAGGAGGTGCCGGGCGCCAACCGCCGCGTCACCCTGATGACGGTGCACGCCTCCAAGGGCCTGGAGTACCGGCTCGTCTTCTTCATCGGCATGGAGGAGGACCTGATGCCCCACGGGGGCATGCAGGGCGAGGCGCAGAACCTCGAGGAGGAGCGGCGCCTCTGCTACGTGGGCATCACCCGCGCCAAGGAGGTGCTCTACCTCACCCGCGCGGCCACCCGCGTGAAGCGCGGCAAGGAGGTGCCCCGGACGCCCTCGCGCTTCCTGGAGGACCTGCCGCCGGAGGTGATTGAGACGGTGGAGATGGACGCGCCGCGTCAGGGGCCTCCCACTACGGAGGAGAAGAACTTCTTCGCCAACCTGAAGGAGCGCTTCAAGAAACCCGCGACTCCAGGGGCCCCTCCAGGCGGCGCCGGGCCGTCCGGGGGCGCGGCCCGGTAGGTGGGCGCTCCCTGTCCGGGGCGTCCCGGAGGGGGAGGGCAGGGAATCCAGACGTCCGGTGCGGTGCGACCTTGACTTGATCCGCCACACCCACTAGGACGGTCGGCCTTTCCGGGCCTCCGTGAAGTTTTCACGGTCGACCCGCGGTTGATTAAGCACGAGCAGCGGTCCCTGGAATGCACACGGCGGCCGCGAGAAGTCTGGAGTGCACGAAATGTCGCAGAAGACCTACAGCGCGAAGGCTGGGGACATCAAGCGCCAGTGGCACGTCATTGACGTGTCCGACAAGGTGCTGGGCCGCACGGCGAGCCAGATTGCCACCCTGCTGAAGGGCAAGCACAAGGCCATCTACACGCCGTCCATGGACACGGGCGACCACGTGGTCGTCATCAACGCCGAAAAGGTGAAGGTGACGGGTACGAAGGAGCAGGACAAGATGTACTACCGGCACCCGCGTGCGGGTTTCCCGGGCGCCCTGAAGATCACCAACCTGGAGAAGCTCCGCCAGCGTCACCCCGAGGACATCATCATCAACGCCGTGCGGCGCATGCTTCCGCGCAACGCGCTGGGCCGCCAGATGATGACGAAGCTGAAGGTCTACGCAGGTGACACGCACCCGCACGCGGCCCAGAAGCCTGCCGCGTTCGAGGTCGAGGCGTAAGGGAGACAACGTCCATGCCCATCCACCAAGAGCTCGGTTTCTACGCCACCGGCCGCCGCAAGGAGGCCACCGCCCGCGTCTGGATTCGTCCTGGCACTGGCCTCGTCACCATCAACGGCCGCGAGCTGAACGAGTACTTCGGCCGCGAGACGTCCAAGATGGTCCTCAACCAGCCCCTCGAGATCCTCGAGCAGAAGGGCAAGGTTGACGTCACGGTCAACGTCAAGGGTGGCGGTCTCTCCGGCCAGGCCGGCGCCATCCGTCACGGCATCGCCCGTGCGCTGTGCTCCTTCAACCCGGAGTTCCGTCCGGCGCTGAAGAAGGCCGGCTTCCTCACCCGCGATGCTCGCGCGGTCGAGCGCAAGAAGTACGGTCAGCCGGGCGCGCGTCGCCGGTTCCAGTTCTCCAAGCGCTAAGCGACTCGCTCGGCAGCTGGGTTGTCCTCACGCGGCGGGGGTCCTCATTCGGGGGCCTCCGCCGATGTGTTTTCGGGGTCCATCACGCCCCATCGCATGCGTGCGCGAGCGTCTGGTAGCATCCGCTCCGCTCATGGAACTCAACGAGATCCTCCAGATCGCCCTGCGCGGCGGTGCCTCCGACATTCATCTCAAGGCAGGCCTGCCGCCCATGTTCCGCGTGGACGGTTCGCTGGTTCCGCTGAAGGACGGCCGCCGCCTCCCTCCCGAGGAGGTGGCGCGTATGGCCTTCGGCATCATGAACGAGTTCCAGAAGGAGAAGTTCAAGGGGAGCAACGAGGTGGACCTGGCCTACGGCGTGCCGGGGCTCGGGCGCTTCCGCGTGAACGTCTTCCAGCAGCGTGGCACCGTGGGCGCCGTGCTGCGTGTCATCCCCTTCAAGGTGATGAGCATCCAGGACCTGATGCTGCCCCAGATTCTCGCCAAGATTTGCGGGGAGGAGCGCGGCCTGGTGCTGGTGACGGGCACCACGGGCTCCGGCAAGTCCACCACGCTGGCGGCGATGATTGATTACATCAACGCCAACGAGACCAGCCACATCATGACGATTGAGGACCCCATCGAGTTCCTCATTCGCGACAAGCGCTCCATCGTGAACCAGCGCGAGGTGGGCGTGGACACGATGAGCTTCGCGCAGGCGCTCAAGAGCGCGCTGCGGCAGGACCCGGACGTCATCCTCGTGGGCGAAATGCGAGACCACGAAACCATCGAAACGGCGCTCCACGCCGCGGAGACGGGCCACCTGGTGATGTCCACGCTGCACACGCTGGACGCGACGGAGACCATCAACCGCATCGTCTCCGCCTTCCCGCCGCACCAGCAGAAGCAGGTGCGCCTCCAACTGGCCAGCGTGCTCAAGGGCGTGGTGTCCCAGCGTCTGGTGCCGCGCGCGGACGGCAAGGGCCGCGTGGCCGCCGTGGAGGTGCTGCGTGTCACGGCCCGTGTCCGCGAGATGATCGAAGACAAGGACCGCACGAAGGAGATCCACGACGCCATTGCCCAGGGCACGGACACGTACGGGATGCAGACCTTCGACCAGTCGCTGATGAGCCTGGTGCGGCAGGGGCTCGTCACCTACGAGGAGGCCCACCGGCAGGCCACCAACCCGGACGACTTCGCGCTGCGCTTCTCCGGCATCAGCGGCACGTCCGACTCCAAGTGGGACAACTTCGATTCGAAGCCCGGCGATTCGCGGCCCATCCCCGGCTCCTCCGCCTTCGCGCAGAAGGGGGCGCCCACGGGTGCGCCAGCGCCGCAGGCCGCGCCCGCTCCGGCGCCCATGGCGCAGCCCATGCGTCCAGCGGCGCCGGCGCCCCATCAGATGCGTCCGGGCGCTCCGCCGCCGCAGGCCACGCGTCCGGGGGCTCCGTCCGGCGCGCCGGTGGGGCGTCCCATGGCGCCGCCCGCCGCGCGCCCGCCTGCGCCCGCTCCGGCCCCGGCACCCGCCGCGGCAGGTGGGGACGACGACTTCCAGATCGAGCGCTTCTAACGGCGCCGCTGTCCCCGACAGCGGCGGTTACGCGTCGTCCTCACCCAGCAGCGCGCGCAGCCGGGACAGGCGGATGGGGCCGACGAGGCCCTCCTTGGACAGCGCCTGGAGCAGCTGCGCGGTGGCCTGAACCTTGGCCTCCTGCTCCTCCTCGGGACGGTCCACCACCTCCGCGTCGAGCACGGCCTCCATGTGCTCGGGGTTGATGGGCGCGGGCCCTTCCGACCACGCGATGTCGAAGAGGGCGCGGGCCATGCCCTCACGCACCTTCCGCTCCGCGTCGTTGGCCGCGGCCTTCACGAACGTGAGGAAGAGCGCGTCCACCGCCTCCTTGGTGAGCGCGGCCAGCGCGGGCACTTCGCCCAGCGCCTCCTTCACGTATTCGCTGTCGAAAGCGTCCACGTCCTGCTCGTAGCCGAAGGCCTCCTCCAGGAGGACGGAGGCCAGGAACGCGTCCGTCTCCTCTGGGCTGGCGCCTTCCTCGGCCAGGGCCTCGCGCGCCTTCTTCGTGGGCTCGGCCAGGGTGGCGTCCTGGTCCAGCGCGCGGACCGCGGCGTGGGCCGCCAGCAGCACGAGCGAAGCCTGGGCGTCGGTGGACAGGGTTCGGCCTCCCACGCCCAGCAGCACGGACTTGTGCTTCGGGTTGGCGGAGGCGGCGTCGGTGAAGGCCTGCTCTTCCGCGGAGAGGTCTCCGCCCGACTGCTGCTTGAGGAGCGTCTCCCGAGCGGCATCGGCGGCGAGGAAGCGGGCGAGTACGGGGTGCATGGCCGGGCCTGTTACCACATGCTAGGTATCCCGCCATGCCTCCGGAGGACGAAGGGCCCGACGCTGTTCGCCGTGCCACGGACGCGTGCCTGAAGCGCTTGTCCATGCGCGCGCGCAGCCGCCGCGAGCTGGAGCAGGCCCTGGCCCGGAAGGGCTTCACCGAAGCGGTGCGCGAGGCCGCGCTCGCCCGCGTGAAGGACTGGGGCTACCTGGACGACGAGCGCTTCGCGCGCGAGCGGGCCACCCAGCTCCTGGGCCGGGGCCGGCTGGGGCCGGAGGCGGTGGCCCACCGGCTGCGGGCGCACGGGCTGGAGGAGGGCACGGCCCAGCAGGCCCTCTCCGAGGCGAGCGACGCGGTGTCCTTCGACGCGCTGGCCACGGCCCGCGCGGTGCTGGAGAAGCGGGGGCTGCTCGGCCGCCCGCTGGAGGCCAGGGAGCGGGCCCGCGCAGGACGGCTCCTGGACAGCCGGGGCTTCTCGGAGGACGTCATCTACCGGTTGCTCGGAGAAGCTTCACTGGACCCCTCGGGGCCGGAGGAATAGCGTGGTGGGGATGCGTTCCGCCGTCGCCTTTCTGTCCGCCTTCCTGTTGTTCGGTACCGGGTGTGCGTCCCTCACGCAGGGCCAGGCCGGTGAGCCTGACTATGCCGCCGTCGCCGACGAAAACCTGCGGCTCGGCTCCGAGGCCCTGGAGAACAAGGACTTCTTCCGCGCCCAGAAGTACTTCGAGTACGTCCGGACGAAGTTCCCGTACCAGGAGGCCGCCCGCGAGGCCGAGCTGAAGCTGGCCGACGTGGACTTCGAGCGCGAGGCGCTCCCCGAGGCCAAGGAGCAGTACCAGTCCTTCATCAAGCTCCACCCCACGCACGCCAAGGTGGACTACGCGGCCTTCCGCTCCGCGCTGACGCACGTGCAGGCCTACCCCTCCGAGTTCTTCGCCCTGCCGCCTTCCCACGAGAAGGACCAGGGCGAAATCCGCTCCGCGCTGGTGGCCATGGAGGGGTTCCTGCGCCAGTACCCCCAGTCTCAGTATGTGGCGGAGGCGAAGACGCACCGGGAGGACGCCCAGCGCCGGCTCGCCTTGCACGAGCTGTACGCGGCCCAGTTCTACCAGAAGCGTGAGCGCTGGAAGGCCGTGGCCCAACGCCTGGAAGGGCTGCTGCGCCGCTACCCGGGCACGCAGTACGAGGAGGAGGCCCTCTTCGACCTGCACGACGCGTACGTGAAGCTGAATGACCCGCAGAAGGCGCAGGACACGCTGCGCCAGGTGCTGCGCCGCCTGCCCGGCACGCCCGCGGCGGAGCGCGCCCAACGTATGCTGGGCTCGTGAGGACGACCCAGGACTGGAGCCGCCTGGGTGGCGGCCTCATCGTCATCCTGGCGCTGAGCGCCACCCTGGCCCTGTTCGTTCCACGCTTCCTGGGCGCCGCGGCGGGCCCCGAGCTGGAAATCATCACCGCGCTCAAGGAGACGGAGTCCAGCGGCCTGTCGCTGCCCGTGCCCGGCGCGCCGGGGCCGCTGACGTCCCGGCAGCACCGCTTCGCCCGCATCACCGTCAACGTGGCGCCCGGAGGTCGGCGGGCGGAAGCGCAGGCCACGCTCGACTTCGAGGGCGCCCTGGGCGACACCCGGGTGGGCACCGCGGGCGTGGAGCGGGTACCCTTCGTGGTGCGAAACGGGTCCTGGGTGCCGGAGACGACGCCAGCGCCCCGGCTCCTGGCGGTGGTGACGGCGCTGGAGTCCCGCCGCAGGGCGCTCCAGGCCGCGGACGCGGAGTCCCTGGTGCGGCTGGCGGGGCCGGGCACGCCCGGCGTGGGCGGGCCGGAGTGGGAGCAGTTGCGCCAGGTCCGGGCGCGGGGTTACCAGGTGGAAGCGTGGTACGTGCGGCTGGAGCGGGACGACGCGGTGGTGACGGAGCATTGGCGCCTTCAGGGGGCGCTGCCGGCGCGGCCGGTGGACACCCGGGGCCAGCGGCGACTCTCGTTGTCGCTCAGTGGTGATGAATTCTTGTTTTCTCCCAGCCTCATGTAGGCTAGCCGTCTCGGAGGCAGGGCCCTGGCGGGCCGATTCATGGACGAGCCCCTCAAGCAGCTACTGACCCTCGGGCGCGGCTACTTCGAGAAGAAGCAGTACGCGCAGGCCGAGCAATACCTCGCGAAGATCGTCGAGCAGAATCCGACGTTCGCGGACGTATTCAACATGCTCGGCATCATCTACCACGACCAGGGGCAGTTCGCCCGGGCGCAGCGCGCGTTCGAATCCGCGCTACAGCTCAACCCCGCCTATACCGAGGCGGCGCTCAACCTGGCCGTCATCTACAACGACATGGGGAAGTACGCCGAGGCGAAGGAGGTCTACCAGGCCGCCCTCTCCCAGCAGAAATCCGGCCCGGACGAGCTGGACCCCTACGTGGAGAAGAAGATCGCCAACATGTACGGCGAGATTGGCGACGTCTTCGCCTCCAGCGGCGTGTGGGCCAAGGCCATTGAGGAGTACCGGCGCGCGCTCGCGCTGTGTCCTCAGTTCGTGGACATCCGCCTCAAGCTGGGCAACGCCCTGCGCGACGCGGGGGACAACGCGGCGGCCCTCATCGAATACGAGCAGGTCATCGCCCAGAACCCGGCTTTCATTCCGGGACACATCCAGTATGGAGTCGCGCTGTACTCGGCCGGGCGGCGGGCGGAGGCGGTGCAGGTCTGGGAGGACGTGCTGGTGCGCAGCCCCGGTAACAAGAGCGCGCAGATGTACCTCAACCTGGTGAAGGACCCCGGCAAGGCGGAGCAGGCTGGCTGACGACCATGGACACCCAAAAGACCTACGCCCTCAAGTTCATCTCAGGGAAGTACCAGGGCGGCGAATTCCCGCTGAAGGCGGACAAGCAGATCGTCATCGGCCGCTCCAGTGAGCTGGACATGGTGCTCGTGGAGGACATGGTCTCCCGCAAGCACGCGCGCATCAGCTTCTCCGATGGGAGCATCACCATCGAGGACCTGGGCTCCACCAACGGCACCTTCGTCAACGGTGAGAAGGTGAAGCAGTCCCGCTTGAAGGAAGGGGACCGCATCCTCATTGGCACGTCCATCCTCAAGCTCGTGCACCAGGGCGCTGAAGGCGCCAGCGTGGATGAGGGCACCGCCCGGCTGAAGCTGGAGGAGGCCGCCGCGGCCCAGGCCGCGCGGACGACCAACAAGGCCAGCTCCATGACGGGGAAGATTGAAGAGATTCCCCTCCCGGACCTGCTCCAGCTGTTCCACACGTCCAAGAAGAACGGCGTGCTGGTGGTGCAGCGCAGCGACCAGGAAGGGCGCATCTACCTGCGCCAGGGCCGCGTGTACTACGCCGTCATCGGTGAGAATCACAACCTGGGTCCGCAGAAGAGCTTCAACCGCATCATCACCTGGGAAGAGGGCGACTTCGAGCTGCGCCCGGCGGAGAACCAGGAGTTCATGGTGGAGCTGGACTCGTCCACCGAGGCGCTCCTCATGGACGCGCTCCGCCAGCTGGACGAAATCAAGCGCCTGCAGCCCAGCCTCCCGGCGGCGGACGCCGCGCTGGCGCTGGCCTCGCCGCTGACGCCGCCGCTCAAGGAGCTGGCGCCGGAGCTGCTGGACGTGCTGCAGCTGGTGCACAACTACGGCACCCTGAACGCGGTGATGGACCACGCGGACGCGGACGACGTCGTCACCGCCGAGGCCGTGGTGCAGCTGCTCAAGCGGGACTACATCCGAGCGGCCTGAGCGGTGAACGGGCCGGGCCCTTTTCGGGGCCCGTGCCGGGACGGCGAGGCGCGGGGGAGCGGGCATGGCGGAGAAGAAGACGGACAAGGTGAAGCGCCTCACCGAGCTGAGCCACTGCGCGGGCTGCGCGGCGAAGCTGCGGGCCTCGGACCTGGCGCAGGTGCTGGGGGGGCTGAAGTCCACGAAGGGCCCCCAGGCGCTGGTGGGGTTCTCCACCAACGACGACGCAGCCGTGTACCGGCTGGCGCCCGGCATGGCCGTGGTGGAGACGGTGGACTTCTTCCCACCGGTGGTGGACGACCCGTTCCAGTTCGGGGCCATCGCCGCGGCCAACGCGTTGTCGGACATCTACGCCATGGGCGCGCGGCCCCTCTTCGCGCTCAACCTGGTGTGCTTCCCGGACGAGCTCCCGTTGAAGGTGCTGTCGAAAATCCTGGCGGGCGGCCAGTCCAAGGCGGACGAGGCCGGCATCCCCATCCTGGGCGGCCACAGCATCCGCGACCCCGAGCCGAAGTTCGGCATGGCCGTCACCGGCGTGGTGCACCCGAAGGAGGTGCTCACCAACGCGGGCGCGAAGCCGGGGGACGTGCTCTTCCTCACCAAGCCCCTGGGCTCGGGCATCGCCACCACCGCCATCAAGCGGGGCGTGGCCTCCAAGCAGCTGGCGAAGCGGGCGCTGGGCGTGATGACGACGCTCAACCGCGCCGCGGGTGAGGTGTTCGCCTCCGGGAAGTTCAAGGTGAACGCCCTCACGGACGTGACGGGCTACGGCCTGCTGGGGCACCTGCTGGAGATGATGACCGCGGCGAAGGCGCGCGCCATGCTGGACCTGGAGCGCATCCCGCTCATCGCGGAGGTGCCCGCGCTGGCGGAGGACGGCGTGGTGCCCGGCGGTACGAAGTCGAACCTCGCCCACGTCCACAAGAAGGTCCGCTTCCCCGAAGGGCTGCCCGAGTGCATCCAGTGGGTGCTCGCGGACGCGCAGACCAACGGCGGCCTCCTGGCCAGCGTCCCCGCACGTCAGGCGCTCAAGGCGCTCAAGGCGCTGGAGGCGGCCGGCGTGGACGCGGCGCTGATTGGTGAAGTCCAGGCAGGGAAGCCGGGCATCGACGTGGTGGGCTGAGGCCCTGATTTCGCGCTGGCGGCCGGGCTCCGCTAGCATGGGGCCCCAGCATGTCGTCGCCGCGCCGCCCCCTCCTCGGCCTCCTGTCGTTGCTCTGGCTGGTCCCCGTCATCGCCGGGGCGGCGGAGCGTCCCGCGCGCATCATCATCGACCCGGGACATGGTGGCGCGAAGGAAGGCGCCAAGGGCCCCGGCAAGCTGCGGGAGAAGGACGTCGCGCTCCAGATTTCGCTCCGCCTCCGGGACAAGCTCGAGGCCGCGGGGGGCGACGTGTTCCTGACGCGCGAGCGCGACACGCTGGTGTCGCTGACGGAGCGCGTGGCGTGGACCAATGACCACGCGCCCGACCTCTTCATCTCCATCCACGCCAACTCCATGCCCACCCGGCGGATGCGCGCGCGCACCGAGGGCGTGGAGACGTACTTCCTGTCCGCCAGCGCCTCCGGTGACGCCGCGCTCGCCGTGGCGGACCGGGAGAACGCGGAGGCGCCCCTGTCGCGCGCCGCGCGGACGGACTCCACGCTGGCCTTCATCCTCCAGGACCTGGCGCGCACGGAGGCGCACGCGGACTCCTCGCGCCTGGCCTACGCCATCCACCCGCGCCTCGTGCGCCGCACCCGCGCGGCGAACCGGGGCGTGCAGCAGGCCCCCTTCTTCGTCCTCTCCGGCGTGGAGTGCCCGGCCGTCCTCGTGGAGGTGGGCTACATCTCCCATCCCAAGGAGGGCCCCCGGCTGGGCCGGCCGGAGTACCAGGAGAAGCTGGCCGAGGCGATTGCCGAGGGCGTGCTGGCCTTCCTCAAGCAGACGCGGCGCAGGGATGCCGCCCGGGAGACCGAGGTGGCGGGCCCCGTGTCGCCCTGAGCGCACCGGCGCCAAGGCAAACGACACCCGCGCCGCGTGGCTCTGGTAGAGAAGGGGACGCTCGTCCTCATTTCCCAGGAGCCTGCTGTGCGTTCCTTCCAACGTGGTGCGCTGGACCTTCGCCCCGTCGTCCTCACCCCCGGTGTCTCCCGCTACGCGGAGGGCTCGGTCCAGGTGGAGTTCGGCCACACCAAGGTGCTCGTCACCTGCTCCACGGAGGAGCGCGTCCCGCCGCACCTGATGGGCAAGGGCTCCGGCTGGGTGACGGCGGAGTACGGCATGCTGCCGCGCGCCACGCACTCGCGGAACCCGCGCGAGTCCGCCAAGGGCAAGCAGACGGGCCGCACCATGGAAATCCAGCGGCTCATCGGCCGCTCCCTGCGCGCCGCGGTGGACCTGTCCACCCTGGGCACCCGCACCCTCACGCTGGACTGTGACGTGCTCCAGGCGGACGGCGGCACCCGCACCGCCTCCATCACCGGGGCCTATGTGGCGCTGGTGCTGGCGCTGCGCTCGCTGCAGAAGGCCGGCACGATTTCCAAGCTGCCCAAGCTCACGCCGCTGGCGGCCGTGTCCGTGGGCATCGTCAAGGGCGAGGTCCGGGTGGACCTGGACTACGACGAGGACTCCACCGCGGACGTGGACCTGAACCTGGTGGCCACCGCGGACGGCCGCATGGTGGAGCTGCAGGGGACGGCGGAGCACCAGCTCTTCGACCGCAAGGCCCTGGACGCCATGGTGGACGGCGGGCTGGCCGCCATCCAGCGGCTGACCGCCGCGCAGGCGCAGGTGCTGGGATGACGGTGAAGCCCCGGCTACTCTTCGCCACCTCCAACAAGGGGAAGCTGCGAGAGCTGCGCGGCCTCGTGGGAGACGCGGTGGAGGTGGTGTCCCTGGCGGACCTGCCCCCCGTGCCGGAGCCCGTCGAGGACGGCGCCACGTTCGAGGAGAACGCCGTGAAGAAGGCCCGTGCCTACGCGGACGCCACGGGGATGCTCACGTTGGCGGATGACTCCGGCCTGTGCGTGGACGCATTGGGCGGCCGGCCCGGCGTGCAGTCCGCGCGGTATGCCCCTGGGGATGACCGGGCCCGCTACGAGAAGCTGTTGACCGAACTGGCTGGCGTGCCCGACGAAAAGCGCACCGCGTCCTTCCGCTGCGCGCTGGCGCTGGTGAGGCCCGGAGGAGGGGAGGCGAAGGTGGAGGTGGGGCAGTGCACGGGCCGCATCGGCCACGCCCCCAAGGGCAGCCACGGCTTCGGTTATGACCCCGTCTTCATCCTCCCGGGAGGAGAGCGGGCCCTGGCGGAGCTGACGCCGGAGGAGAAGTCGGCCATCTCCCACCGGGGGAAAGCCTTCCAGAAGATGAAGCCCCACCTGCTGGGCTTGTAGCCGTTCGGAATGCGAGGCCGTCAGTCACGTCGGCCTTGCGCGTCCGTTCGGGATGGTTCAACAATGCCGGACTTCTCGGGGCGTAGCGCAGCCTGGTAGCGCACCTGCCTTGGGCGCAGGGGGTCGGAGGTTCGAATCCTCTCGCCCCGACTTGAAGTGCAGCATCGGAAGCAGGCGGCCCGGCCAGCTCCAGTAGCTCAGCTGGATAGAGCACCGACCTTCTAAGTCGGGGGTCGCAGGTTCGAGTCCTGCCTGGGGCGCCACCTTATCCGCCTGAAAGCCT
The DNA here is from genome assembly GCF_013372605.1 of Myxococcus sp. AM009. Classification (NCBI taxonomy): domain Bacteria; kingdom Pseudomonadati; phylum Myxococcota; class Myxococcia; order Myxococcales; family Myxococcaceae; genus Myxococcus; species Myxococcus sp. AM009. The sequence goes on along the minus strand of NZ_JABXEP010000078.1, from coordinate 19,433 downwards.
TGAGGAAATGCCGTCGCCCGTAAGGGCGGCGGCACCTACTCGGCACGGGCTTACGGCCACGCTCTGGTATCGAAGGCGTAGATTCCCGCCGTGACTTGCCCAGTGGCCCTGTAGGTTGCAAGCATGGGGCGTTCTCAGAAGAGCTTGGACCTCAGGGTCGTCGGTGCGATCTTCGTCGCCATCATTTTGATGGTCATGGTGGGGCAGTTCCTTGGCGCTCGAAACACGGCGAGCGCGACGGATGGCACCCCTGCTCCAGCGCGTGTCGAGCGGGCCGCCAGGGGCTCGTGCATCATTGGCTTCAAGAGCAGCAGTTGTTTCGAGCTGACGCTGAGCGTTCATCCGCCGCGGCAGGCGGTCTTCACGACGAAAATCGACGTGAACATCCCTAACCAGTGGTCTTCCCGCGTCCAGCCCTCATCATGGGTGATGGTCGTTCTCGACCGTGAGGACCCGTCCAAGGTGGGCCTCGATTTGGATGCGTTCGAGCTGCCGCCTCCGGCACCTTCGTCGGACCCGGCGTCCGCCGCGACTGTTTCGCCCTAGCCGGCGATGCTCGCGAAAAGGCGTCAGTTTCCGATGAGTTGAGCGTCGTATCATTTGGGCCTTGTCACGGTCCCGGTTTCCACGATAGGGAAGCCGCCGCTTCAAACGCCGTTCGCGGTAACGCTGTAACGGCGGCCATAGCTCAACTGGTTAGAGCGCCGGACTGTGACTCCGGAGGTTACCGGTTCGATCCCGGTTGGCCGCCCTTCTTAACCCACCCTCGAATTTGCGTTCGTAGCTCAACTGGATAGAGCACCGGGCTTCGAACCCGGGGGTTGGGGGTTCAAGTCCCTCCGAGCGCGCACCTTCCAGCAGGTTGAAGCAGGAACGCCCCCGCCACTTTCGCAGCGGGGGCGCCCCCTCACAGCCTATCGGTCCCCGGCTCCGCTTCACGCATCATGGGCCACGCGGTTGCCGCCGCCCTTCGTCGCCGGCACCCGGCAGCGCAGCTCCGTCTCCGCCTCCAGCGCCAGCAGGTTCTCCCGCATGGCCTTGGCCCAGCGCGCCCGGGGCTGCTCCATCAGCTTCTCGTTGGCCAGGTCGATGGACTCGCTCAGCTCGTCGTCGGAGAGCTCGGAGGCCGTCTTCCCCTTGTGGGGGCCGAACGCCACCACCACGGCGCTCGGCTTGGGGCGTGGCGCGGGCTCCGGACTGGCCGCGGGTGGGGCCTTGGCCACCGGCTCCGGTTGGGGGGCCGCGGGGTTGGCCGCCGCCTCCAGGGGGGACTCGCGGGGACGCCTGGGCTGGAGCGGCACGTCGATGTCCAACTGGGCCGCGGCGGCCTGGGACGCGCGCGGCTCCTGGGATGGCAGCGGCGAGAAGGACGCCTTGATGGGGCCGGGTTTGGCGCCCAGCACCTCGTAGGGGCCGCTGCCGTGCTCATCCGCGTGCGACTCGTAGTCCTCGGCGGGCATCTCTTCCCGCACGTAGAGTCCACCGAAGGCCTCCGGGTACGCCTTGCGCAGGGCGGCCACGCGGGCGCACTTCTCAATCATGGTGGTGGGAATCTTGGACCACAGTGGCGTCTGCTGGACGTAGCCGCTGAAGTCCAACCACACCACCACCGGCAGCTTGTCCTCGCGCACCACACGCGACCAGGCGCCCACCAGCGCGCCCTTGCGCTTGGCGGGGTTGAAGCGGTGCACCACCTCGCCGCGGCCCTGGTCCACCACGATGTCGTCCTCGGCGAACACCGCGCTCGCCTGGATGCCCTTGAAGTCCGGGAAGCGCTCGGCGCGCGCGAGCATGCCGGCCTCGGAGGGCTGGAACTCGTACTTCGTCACCCAGTTGGGCCGCTCGCGGTTGCCGGCGTTCTGCCGGCGCGCCACGCAGAAGGCCTCCTTGAGGAGCGGGTCCAGGCCACTGCGCTTGCACTGCTCGATGAAGAGGGCGAACTCGTCCTCGCTGATGCCGCGAGGGCAGATGGTCCGCTTCACAAGCTCCACGCGCTCCCGCGTCCACCCGGCGTGCTGGCCTCCGTGGCCGCTCGCCGTTCCTTCCACCTTCTGTTGGGGGTTGGCTTCCATCGCTGTCTTCTCCTGCTACGTCCTGCGCGAAAAGGGCGGACGACCTCCGTCCGCCCGCATGGTTGCCGCGGGGTGCTCGGTGCTCTTGAGGTGACTGACCGCGGGCCGTCACGCGCCCGCCGTCCCGCCAGGCGGGGACGAACACGTGCTACGGCCATGTTGAACATCGGTGCAGGGCGCTCGCTTCACAGGCCTGCGTCACGCGCCGGGCCCGGCTGAAGGGCATGCGGACCAGCGCCGCCTCCAGAAATCACCGGAGACAGATCGCCATGGACAGGAATGAAGGGGGGGCGCGAAAAAACGTTTTGACACAGCCAGCGGCGTTCTGTAGTTACCGCCGCCACCTGGACGTCGCGCAGCGCAGGCGGCGGACCGGGGCAGTGCCGGGAGCGTAGCTCAATTGGCAGAGCAATGGACTCTTAATCCATAGGTTGTGGGTTCGATTCCCTCCGCTCTCACTGCGAGGCCCCTCCAGAAATGGAGGGGCCTTTTTGTTTTTCTGGCCCTCTGCCGTCCCGTGGACGTTTCACGGTAAGACGGTGCAGCGCACGACGAGGCAACCCGGGCGGGTGGCGAAACTGGTAGACGCGCCAGACTTAGGATCTGGTACCGCAAGGTGTGAGGGTTCGAGTCCCTCCTCGCCCATTTCGCGTTGACCCGTTCGTGCCTATCCCCTAAAGGCGCACGTCCCACTTTTCCGGCACCGCCCGAAACGACTGATTGTCCGGCGGCGGTGGCGAGCGAGGCCCGCATGAAGGTCCAGGTCGAAGAGCTTTCTCCCATTGAGAAGAAGCTCTCCATCGAGGTCGACGATGCCCGCGTGGCGGAGGAGCTGACCCGCGCGTACTCCAACCTGGGCCGCCAGGTGCGGCTGCCGGGGTTCCGTCAGGGCAAGGTGCCTCGCCGCATCCTGGAGCAGCGGTTCCGTGACCAGGTGGAGGACGAGGTCATCCAGCGCGTGGTGCAGAGCGCGTACGTGGAGGCCATCCGCGAGCACAACGTGGAGGTCGTCGCCACGCCGCAGGTGACCAACTCCGGCCTCAAGGCCAACACCCCGTTCACCTTCGAGGCCCGCGTCGAGGTGAAGCCCAAGGTGGAGGCCAAGGACTACGTCGAGCTGCCGCTGACGAAGTCCGACGCCGCCGTCACCGACGAGCAGGTGAACGAGCAGCTGGAGCGCATGCGCCAGTCGATGGCCCGGCTGGAGCCCGTCACCGACCGCGACACCGCCGCCTCTGGCGACTACGCCACCGTGGACTTCGACGCCACCGTGGACGGCCAGCCCTTCGCGGGCAGCAAGGCGGAGGGCATCACCGTGCAGGTGCAGCCCGGTGAGCTGGTGGAGTCCAAGATTGCCGCCCTGGAGGGCGTGAAGGTCGGCGAGTCCAAGGACATCGACTACGCCTTCCCGCAGGAGTACCAGGTGGAGGAGGTGCGCGGAAAGACGGCGCGCTTCCACGTCACGCTCAAGGGCGTGCAGAAGGAAATCGTCCCCGAGCTGAACGACGACTTCGCCAAGCAGACGGGCATCTCCCAGTCCATGGACGAGCTGCGCACCAAGCTCCGTGAGGACATGGAGAAGGCGCGCAAGTCCCAGGTGGAGGGCGAGGAGCGCGAGGCGCTGGTGAAGGCGCTGCTGGAGCGCAACACCTTCGACGTGCCCCGCGCCATGGTGGAGCGGGCCATGGACTCCATGCTGCGCGGCGCGCTGCAGCAGCTCCAGCGCTCCGGCGTGGACCCTCGCCAGCTCAACCTGGACTTCAACCGTCTGCGCGAGGACATGCGCGAGAAGGCCCTCCAGGAAGTGAAGGGCACGCTGCTCTTCGAGGCCATCGCTCAGAAGGAGGGCATCCAGGCCTCCGACGCGGACGTGGACGCCCGCATCGAGCAGCTCGCCACCGAGGCGGGCCAGCCCGTGGCCACGGTGCAGAAGTACTTCAAGGGCGCCGACGAGCGGCTCGGGTTGTCTCTCCGACTCCGGGAGGAAAAGACGATTGAATTCCTGAGGAGCCGGGCGAAGTATTCGTAAGGTTCCCTCACCGAGGTCGACATGCCCTTCATGCCCGTTCCCTACGTCATCGAGCAGACCCACCGGGGTGAGCGCTCGTACGACATCTACAGCCGGCTCCTGAAGGACCGCATCGTGATGCTGGGCACGGAGATCGACGATGACGTGGCCAACGTCATCGTCGCCCAGCTGCTGTTCCTGGAGTCGGAAGACCCGGACAAGGACATCAACCTCTACATCAACTCGCCGGGCGGGTCGGTGACGGCGGGCCTCGCCATCTACGACACCATGCAGTACGTGAAGTGTCCGGTGTCCACCATCTGCGTCGGGCAGGCGGCCTCCATGGGGGCCGTCCTCCTGCTCGCCGGTGCCAAGGGCAAGCGCTACGCCCTGCCGTCCAGCCGCATCATGATTCACCAGCCCCTGGGCGGTGTGCGCGGTCAGGCAACGGACATTGAAATCCAGGCGAAGGAAATCCTCCGGATGAAGGCGAAGCTCAACGAGCTCATCGTCAAGCACACCGGACAGTCCATCGAGCGTGTCGAGAAGGACACGGACCGCGACTACTTCATGGGCGCGTCCGAGGCGAAGGCCTACGGCATCATCGATGAAATCCAGAACCCCCGGAAGGTCGTGGGGCTGGGCAAGGAAGAGAAGAAGTAGGCGGATTGCCGAGGCTTCGGGGCCTCGGTTGGCAGCCGGAGCCGCGGGAATGCGCCCCCGCGACTCCGGCTTTCTGCTTTCTGCGTCACGGCACAGGCCCTGTTAAGTACCCGGAAGGCGCGTGGACGTTCCGGACGGGGGCTGACTAGATTGGTTCCGAGCCAGGAACGGGGTGGAGTTCGGGGTCGGGGGCCTTTCAGGCGCAGCGAGGGACGAAATGGCGGGCAAGAACGTGGAGAAGCGAGACAACCAGACCCTCTGCTGCTCTTTCTGTGGAAAGTCACAGAAGGAGGTCAAGAAGCTCATCGCGGGGCCAACGGTCTACATCTGCGACGAGTGCATCGGGTTGTGTAACGACATCATCGCGGAGGAGATTGACCGCGAGGAGACGAAGGACACCAAGCTGCGCATCCCCCGGCCCTCCGAAATCAAGGCGGTGCTGGACGAGTACGTGATTGGGCAGGAGCGGGCGAAGAAGACGCTCTCCGTCGCCGTGCACAACCACTACAAGCGCATCGAGTCCAAGGTCGCGATGGAGGACGTGGAGCTCCAGAAGAGCAACATCCTTCTGCTGGGTCCCACCGGTAGCGGCAAGACGCTGCTGGCGCAGACGCTGGCGCGCATCCTCAACGTGCCCTTCACCATCGCCGACGCGACGTGCCTCACCGAGGCCGGCTACGTGGGCGAGGACGTGGAGAACATCATCGTCAACCTGCTGCAGGCCGCCGACCACGACATCGAGCGGGCCCAGCGCGGCATCGTCTACATCGACGAAATCGACAAGATCGCGCGCAAGTCGGAGAACCCCTCCATCACCCGCGACGTCAGCGGCGAGGGCGTTCAGCAGGCGCTGCTCAAGCTCATCGAAGGCACGGTGGCCAACGTCCCGCCCAAGGGGGGCCGCAAGCACCCGCAGCAGGAGTTCCTGCAGGTGGACACCACCAACATCCTCTTCATCTGCGGCGGCGCCTTCGGCGGGCTGGACCAGGTGATTGAGCGGCGCATGGGCGGTCGCAGCCTGGGCTTTGGCGCGGAGGTGCAGTCCAAGAAGCAACGCAGCCTCACGGAGCTGCTCAAGCACGTGGAGCCGGAGGACCTGCTGAAGTTCGGCATGATTCCGGAGTTCATCGGCCGCCTGCCCATCATCACCGCGCTGGAGGAGCTGGACGAGGCCGCCCTCATCAACATCCTCAACCAGCCGAAGAACGCGCTCACCAAGCAGTACCGCAAGCTCTTCGAGCTGGACGGCGTGACGCTGAAGTTCACCGACGGCGCCCTCAAGGCCATTGCCAACGAGGCCATCCGCCGCAAGGCGGGCGCCCGTGGCCTGCGCTCCATCCTGGAGTCGGCCATGCTGGACGTGATGTACGAAATCCCGTCCCGCAAGACGGCCCGCGAGGTGCTCATCTCCGAGGACGTGATTCTCAAGAAGAGCGAGCCGGTGGTGCTGCACGCGCAGCCGGACAAGGAAGCCGCGGAGCCGAAGAAGGAATCCGCCTGACGCCTGGGCCCCTGTCTGGGGCCCCGGTGTCGCCTGATTGACGGGGCGCGTCACGGAGCCACCAGGTGGGGTCCGGGCGCGCCCCTTTCATCAGGGGAGGGGCCGGGCTGCGTTGGCCCCGCCACACTTTTTGTGGGACGGCCGGGGGCCTTTCTGTATGTGCTGGGCCCATGAGAAAGCTGCTCGTCCCCGCCCTGATGTCGCTCGCGGCGTGTGCCTCCCAGAAGGAGGCCGCGCGTGAGGAGCTGCCCGCGGCAGCCTCCGCGGCCCCCGTCCCTGAGGAGTCCCCCCGCATGTCACACCCGGCGACCCGGGCAGAGCAGGTTGTCGACACGTTGCACGGCGTCCAGGTGGCGGACCCCTACCGGTGGCTCGAGGACGAGAAGGCCCCCGAGGTCCAGGCGTGGATGGCGGCGCAGGACGCGCACGCCCGCGAGGCCCTGGCGAAGTTCCCCGGCCGCGAGGCGCTGCACAAGCGCTTCACGGAGCTGTTCTACACCGACTCCGTCTCCACCCCGTCGCGCCGCGCCGGGCGCTTCTTCTACGTCCGCACCCACAAGGACAAGGAGAAGGCCATCCTCTACTGGCGCCAGGGGGAGAGCGCGCAGGAGCAGGTGCTGCTGGATCCGAACGGCTGGAGCAAGGACGGCACCGTGTCCCTGGGGACGTGGGCCGCGTCCTGGGATGGCAAGAAGGTGGCCTTCGCCCAGAAGCCCAACGCCGCGGATGAGGCGGTGCTGCACGTCATCGACGTGGACTCCGGCGAGTGGTCCAAGGTGGACGTCATCGAGGGCGGCAAGTACGCCACGCCCAAGTGGACGCCCGACAGCAAGGGCTTCTATTACGAGTGGCTGCCCACGGACGCGTCCATCAAGGTGGACGAGCGCCCCGGCTACACCACCATCCGCTACCACGCGCTGGGCACGGACCCGTCGAAGGACCCGGTGGTGCACGAGCGCACCGGCGACCCGACGACGTTCCTCCAGAGCGACCTGAGCCGCGACGGCAAGTACCTGTTCGTCTACATCCTCCGCGGCTGGAGCGAGAACGACGTCTACTGGAAGCGCCCGGGTGAGAAGGACTTCCGCCTGCTGGTGAAGGGCGCGGGCGCCAAGTACGAGGTTCGCGCCTGGAAGGACCGCTTCTACGTCCTCACCGACGAGGGCGCCCCGCGCCAGCGCGTCTTCGAGGTGGACCCGGCGAAGCCGGCCCGCGCGTCGTGGAAGGAAATCGTCCCCGAGGACCCGTCCGCGTCCCTGCTGTCCGCCAACATCGTCGGCGGGCACCTGGCGCTGGAGTACCTCAAGGACGCGACGTCCGAGGTGCGCGTGGCCACGCTGAAGGGCCATCCGGTGCGCACGGTGCAACTGCCGGGCGTGGGCGCGGCGTCCAACCTGGTGGGCCTGGAGGACCTGGATGACGCCTATTACGTCTTCACGTCCTTCACCACGCCCCGTCAAATCTACAAGACGTCCGTCAGCACCGGGAAGTCGGAGCTGTGGGCCAAGGTGGACGTACCCATGGACCCGGCGCAGTACCAGGTCGAGCAGGTCTTCTATGCGTCCAAGGACGGGTCGAAGGTGCCCATGTTCGTGGTGCACCGCAAGGACCTGAAGCGTGACGGCAACGCGCCCACGCTGCTCTACGGCTACGGCGGCTTCAACGTGAACATGGAGGCCACCTTCCGCTCCAGCATCCTGCCCTGGCTGGACGCGGGCGGCGTGTACGCGGTGGCCAACCTGCGCGGCGGCGGCGAGTACGGCAAGGCGTGGCATGACGCCGGCCGCCTGGACAAGAAGCAGAACGTCTTCGACGACTTCCACGCGGCGGCCGAGCACCTGGTCCAGGCGAAGTACACGCAGCCCAAGCGGCTGGCCATCTACGGCGGCAGCAACGGCGGCCTGCTGGTGGGCGCGGCCATGACGCAGCGGCCGGAGCTGTACGGCGCGGTGGTGTGCGCGGTGCCCCTGCTGGACATGGTGCGCTACCACCTCTTCGGCAGCGGCCGGACCTGGATTCCGGAGTACGGCACGGCGGAGAAGCCCGAGGACTTCAAGACGCTGCACGCCTACTCGCCCTACCACCACGTGCGGCCGGAGGTGCGCTACCCCGCGCTGCTGATGATGGCGGCGGACCACGACGACCGGGTGGACCCCATGCACGCCCGCAAGTTCGTGGCGGCGGTGCAGAACGCGCCCGGAAACCCGGCGCCGGCGCTGCTGCGTATTGAAGCCAACGCGGGCCACGGCGGCGCGGACCAGGTGGCCAAGGCCATTGAGTCCAGCGTGGACCTGTATTCGTTCCTGTTCCATGCCCTGGAGGTCCAGGGGGCACAGGGTGGGGTGGCTGCGCAGGGCCGCTGACACCCCAAGCGGACGCCCGAGGGAGCCTCGGGTGTTCCCTTGATGGCACGACGCCGTTCCCCAATCTTGAGCCGGGGAACGGCGCCGCGAATCGCCGTGTTATAGAACTGCTGCATCCCGTACGAATGCTCGGCGAGCGAGCAGACGGGCAACTCTTCCAGGGGCCTGCAACTCCGACGGCCCGCAGGTGGCGGATACATGTTCTTCGGACGTGACGACAAGAAGGAAGCCCAGAAGCGGGGTCTGACGGTCCCGCTCTTGCCCCTTCGGGACATCATCGTGTTCCCGCACATGGTGGTGCCGTTGTTCGTCGGCCGGGAGAAGTCCATCGCGGCGTTGAAGGACGCGATGGCGCACAAGGGGCCGGACGACAAGGCCGTCATCCTGCTGGCCGCGCAGAAGAAGGCCAAGACGAACGACCCCACCCCCGACGACATCTTTCACTTCGGTACGCTGGGCCACGTCATCCAGCTCCTCCCGCTGCCCGACGGCACGGTCAAGGTGCTGGTGGAGGGCGTGCGCCGCGCCAAGGTGAAGAAGTTCCACCCCAACGACGCCTTCTTCATGGTCGAGGTGGAAGAGGTGGAGGAGCAGGCGGAGAAGACGGTGGAGCTGGAGGCGCTCGTTCGCAGCGTCCACTCCGTCTTCGAGGCCTTCGTCAAGCTCAACAAGCGCATTCCGCCTGAGATGCTGATGCAGGTGGCCAGCATCGACGACCCGGCGCGGCTCGCGGACACCATCGTCGCGCACCTCTCCCTGAAGCTGAACGACAAGCAGGCCCTGCTTGAGACGGAGTCCCCGGCCAAGCGCCTGGAGAAGCTCTACGAGCTGATGCAGGGGGAGATCGAGATTCTCCAGGTGGAGAAGAAGATCCGCACGCGCGTCAAGAAGCAGATGGAGAAGACCCAGAAGGAGTACTACCTGAATGAGCAGATGCAGGCCATTCAGAAGGAGCTGGGTGAGCGCGACGAGTTCAAGAACGAAATCCAGGAGATTGAAGAGAAGCTGAAGAACAAGCGGATGAGCAAGGAGGCCACGCTCAAGGTCAAGAAGGAGCTGAAGAAGCTCCGGATGATGAGCCCGATGAGCGCCGAGGCCACGGTCGTCCGCAACTACATCGACTGGATCATCAGCCTCCCCTGGTACGACGAGACCCAGGACCGCCTGGACGTCACCGAGGCGGAGACGGTGCTCAACGAGGACCACTACGGCTTGAAGAAGCCGAAGGAGCGCATCCTCGAGTACCTGGCCGTGCAGCAGCTGGTGAAGAAGCTCAAGGGCCCCGTGCTGTGCTTCGTGGGGCCGCCGGGCGTGGGCAAGACGTCGCTGGCGCGCTCCATCGCCCGGGCCACCGGCCGCAAGTTCGTGCGCCTGTCGCTGGGCGGCGTGCGGGACGAGGCGGAGATTCGTGGCCACCGCCGCACGTACATCGGCGCGATGCCGGGCAAGCTCATCCAGTCGCTGAAGAAGGCGGGCAGCAACAACCCCGTCTTCCTGCTCGACGAAATCGACAAGATGTCCACGGACTTCCGTGGCGACCCGAGCGCGGCGCTGCTGGAGGTGCTGGACCCCGAGCAGAACCACAACTTCAACGACCACTACCTGGACCTCGACTACGACTTGTCCAAGGTGATGTTCATCTGCACCGCGAACACGATGCACAACATCCCCGGTCCGCTGCAGGACCGCATGGAGGTGATTCGCATCGCGGGGTACACCGAGCCGGAGAAGCTCTCCATCGCCCGGCGCTACCTCATCCCGAAGGAGCAGGAGGCCAACGGGCTGGCGGACCTCAAGGTGGACATCTCCGACCCGGCGCTGCGGACCATCATCCACCGCTACACGCGGGAGTCGGGCGTGCGCTCGCTCGAGCGTGAGATTGGTGGCGTGTTCCGCAAGATTGCCCGCGACGTGCTGAAGAACGGCAAGCGGGACATCGAGGTGGACCGGAAGATGGCCATGAAGTTCCTGGGCACGCCCCGCTACCGCTACGGCGTGGCGGAGAGCGAGGACCAGGTGGGCATCGTCACGGGCCTCGCCTGGACGGAGCTGGGTGGCGAAATCCTCACCACCGAGGCCACGGTGATGCCGGGCAAGGGCAAGCTCATCATCACCGGCAAGCTGGGCGAGGTGATGCAGGAGTCCGCGCAGGCGGCCATGTCCTACGTGCGCAGCCGCGCCGAGCGCTTCGGCATCGACCGCAAGGCGTTCGAGAACTACGACATCCACGTCCACCTGCCGGAGGGCGCGATTCCGAAGGACGGTCCGTCCGCCGGCGTCACCATCTGCACCGCCCTGGTGAGCGCGCTCACCCGCGTGCTCATCCGCCGCGACGTGGCGATGACGGGGGAAATCACCCTGCGTGGACGGGTGCTCCCCATTGGCGGCCTGAAGGAGAAGACGCTGGCCGCGCACCGGGCGGGCATCAAGACGGTCCTCATCCCGAAGGCCAACAAGAAGGACCTGAAGGACATCCCGCTGAAGATTCGCAAGCAGCTGCGCATCGTCCCGGTGGAGTTCGTGGACGACGTGCTGCGCGAGGCGCTGGTGTTGGAGCGGCCGGAGGAGTTCGGCCGCAAGCCCGTCTCCGACGGTGGCAAGCTGGGCGCCGAGCTGCCGTCGTCGCCGGCCGTGGCTCCGGCCTAGCGGAGACAGACGGCACCCGGCGAGCCACCGCGCCCGCCGGGCCGCGCTGAAGGGAAGCCAGGACGCCGGACGACCGAGGTCGCCGGGTTCCTGGCTTCTCCCTTTTCGGGCGCCGGGAGCTTCGGGGTAGAAGGGTCCCTGGTGGCTCCGCGCGCTCGACTCCGGTGGTGGTGGTACCTGCTGGCCGTGTGGGCCGCGTCGTGTGGGCCGTGCGGCTTTCAGCCGGAGCCCGGCGTGAAGGTGGTGGTGCCGGCCATGCCCACCACGCTGGATTGGAGCCACTCGGACCCGGACAGCTGGGCGAACTACCCGGTGATGCTGGCCACGCAGCGTGGGCTCACGCAGCTGGGGCCGGACCATGGCGTGGAGCCGGGGCTGGCCGAGCGGTGGGAGCGCGTCACGGACGGGCAGGGGCGGGACGTCTATACGTTCCACCTGCGGCGAGACGTTCGCTGGTCCAACGGCGCACCGCTGGTGGCGCGTGACTTCGTCGTGGGCTGGCGGCGCGCGCTGCAGGGCCGCGAGCGCGGGGAGATGGCGGACCTGGAAGGGGCCTCCGAGGCGCTGGCGCTCCAGGAGCGGGGCGCGCCGGAGGCCGAGGTTCGCGCCGCGCTGGCGCGCGTGGGCGTGGAGGCCGTGGACGCGCACACGCTTCGGGTGACGCTGGCGCGGCCGCGCAGCTACTTCCTGGCGCGCGTGGCCAATGTGTACCTGTTCTATCCGGCGCCCTCGGCGGACCTGGAGGGGAAGTCGGACGAGGAGGTCCGGGACTACTTCGACCGTCCGCGGGATGGCCGGCCCCTGGCGCTGGGGCCTTACCGTGTCGAGCAGTGGGACCGCGCGGGGGAGCGGGTGCGGCTGGTCCTCAACCCGGCCTCGTCCTTTCCGCCGCCGATGGCAGAAGGGGAGGCGCCCGCTCCGGTCATCACCCTGCTGAAGTCGGAGATTGGCCCGGCGCTGTACGAGCGGGAGCGGGTGGACTTCGTCTTCGTGGACAGCGCCGCGGCGCTGCGCATCCACCGGCCGGACGACCTGCGCCGCGAGCCGCTGCTGTCCACGTACTTCCTGGCCTTCAACACGGAGAAGGCGCCGCTGGACAGGCCCGAGGTTCGGCGCGCGCTGGCTCGGGCGCTGGACCGCGAGGCGCTGCTGGCGGGGCTGCTGCCCGCGGCGCGGCCGTCTCATGTGTTGCTGCCGCCCGAGCTGCCGGGGGCCGCGACGACGGAGCAGGCCGCGCGGCTGCCAACCTATGCGCCGGAGCAGGCCCGCGAGGAGCTGGCGGGTGTGGCGGGGCTGGAGCGGCCGTTGCGGCTCGTCTACCGCTCCGGGGATGGCTTCGTGCCCGAGGTGGCCATCGCGGAGCGGTTGGCCGCGCAGCTGGCGCGCGTGGGCGTGCGGGTGGTGCTGGAGGCGCGCTCGGATTTCTCGGCGGAGCTTGCCCGGCGCTCCCCGCGGGGGCCTCGCACGTATGACTTGTACCTGCGGCGCCTGGGGGCGGATTACGCGCACCCGAATACGTTCTTCACGTTGTTCGAGCGCGAGGGCAACCACCAGACGGGCTGGGAGACGCAGGCGGACGGCGAGCCCATGGCGCGCTTCGAGCGGCTGCTGGAGGCGGGGGACGGCGCGCCGGACGAGGCGAGCGCCCGTGCGTCGTATGTCCAGGCGCAGGAGGTGCTGGTGGGGGAGCAGGCGGTGATTGCGCCCCTGTACCACCCGGACCGCTACTACCGCGCGCGTGAGCGGCTTCGCGGGCTGGACGTGGACCCCTTCAACTTCCTGGCGCTGCGCGCGCTGCGCTTGGCGCCGGCGGCGGATGCGTCCCGGGCGGGGGCGTCGCCGTGAGGGCCATCGCCCAGCGACTGTCGCGGCAGGTCGTCCTGGTGCCCGTCGTGGCCGTGGCGTCGTACTTCCTCATGGCGTCGCTGCCGCTGACCACGGAGACGGACGCGAAGCGGCAGGTGTCGCGTGAGCTCGCGGCCTCGTACCGGAGGGACTTGGGCATCGGCGAGCCGCTGGGCTTCCTGCGCCCGTGGGAGAAGCTCTTTCGCGGCGAGCGCCTGGGCACGAGCGCCCAGGGCATCACCGGCGATGAGCTGCTGACGAAGCTGTCCGGCAGCGTGGGCGTGGGCTTGATGGCGCTGCCGCTCGCGCTGACGTGGGCCCTGGGCTTTGCACTGCTGCGCACAGGGTGGCGCAAGGGACGCTGGGCCGCGCTCGGTGACGTGGTGCCCGCCGTGGCGTTCGGAACGCCCGTCTTCATCCCCGCGTTGTTGCTCGCGCCCGGTGTCGTCGAGCGCGGACATCTGCTGCCCGAGCTGTGCGCGGCGCTGGTGACGTCCATCTGGCCCGGCATCTTCCTGGGCACGCTGGTGGGTGACTCGCTGGAGGCGGAGTTGTCGCGCGACTACGTGCGCACCGCGCTGGGCAAGGGCCTGTCGCGCGCCGCGGTGCTGCGCCGCCACGTCCTGCCCAACGTGTGGCCCGCGATGCTGGACGCGGTGGGGCCCGTGGCCACGTCGCTGCTCGCCGGGTCCTTCGCGGCGGAGCGCGTCCTGGGCCTGCCGTACTTCGGCCAGCTCTACGTCCTCGCCGTGCTCAACAAGCAGGTGGCCGTCGTCGTCGTCGCCACCACCACCTTCGCGACGCTGCTCGTCGTCGTGAGCCTCGCGGTGGAGGTGCTGCGCTACGCCGTGGACCCGCGCTCCCGGGAGGGCTCGGCATGAGCCGCGTTCCCGCGCGCGCCCGCGTGGGCCTGGCGCTCCTCGTGGGACTGGGCCTGCTCAGCCTCGTGGCGGGGCGGCTCTTCCCGGAGGCGCTGGCCAGCACCTGTCCGCTGGGCATGGACCCCACGCGCCCGGACCGCACCGTGTGCGAGCTCGCCTTCGGTGGGCTCTGGGTCTCCCTCGCCGTGGGGCTCGCGGCGGGCGCGCTCTCCACGCTTTGGGGCCTCGCGGTGGCGGCCGTGGCGCGGCTGTCCGGTGGCGCGGTGGAGCAGACGCTGCTGCGCGCCGTGGACGCCGTCTTCGCGCTGCCGGACGTGCTGGTGGTGATGGTGCTCCAGCTCGCGGGGCAGTCGCTCTCCGACGCGGGCGCGGGCGGCGGCCTGGGCCCCTTCGGGTTGATGGTCGTCTCGCTGGCCCTGGTGGGCTGGGCCGGGCCCGCGCGCATGTTCCGCAACCGCCTGGCGACGCTCGAATCACAAGAGTACGTGGCCGCGTCCCGGGCGCTCGGCGGTGGGGGGCTGCACCTGCTGCGCGTCCACCTGTGGCCCGCGCTTCGGCCCTTCGCGCTGGCGGTGTTCCTGTCGCGGCTCCCCGCCGCCATCCTCACCGAGTCCACTGTGAGCTTCTTCGGCATCGCCCGGATGGAGCCCATGTCCCTGGGCCGCTACCTGGGCACCAGCTACGCGGCCCTCATCTACGAAGGCGGCGGCCGGGTGGTGCTGCCCGCATGGGCGCTGCTCGTGCTGCTGGTGCTCGGCGCCTCGCTCGCTTCCCAGGCGCTCTCCGGGGCACCGCGCCGGGCGTCCTGAAGTGGAATTCCCAACGTTGGGGGAGGGGTTCTCCTCACACGGAAACCTTTTGCCCACATCGGTGCCTCCATGTCCCTGACGCCTAGCGAAGAGCTTGCCACCTCCACCGAACTCGACACCCGCGAGCGCGAGGAGCGCTCGGATTTGCTCAAGCTGGAGCCCGCGCGCGGCGCGGTGCTTGTCGTCGAGGATGACCCTGCCCACCGCGAAATCCTGGTGGAGATGCTGGCGGGCTGGGGCTACGAGCCCTTGCCCGTGGGCAGCGCCGAGGAGGCTGAGTTCGCCGTGCGCAACAAGCGCATGGACGCCGCCATCGTCGATGTCTTCCTCCCTGGCCGCAGCGGCGCGACGCTGATGTCGCGGCTGCGCGAGCGCTTCCCCCAGTCCGTCCTCATCGGCGTCAGCGCCATGAGCGACGGGGCCATGGCGCGCAAGTGCAAGGGCTTGGGCGCGGACCTCTTCATCGGCAAGCCCCTGGACCCTGAGCGGCTGGCCGAGGCCCTCCGCTCCAGGCACACGAGCTGGCATTGAGGCCCCTCTGGCCAGGGGCGCCGGGGCGGGTTCCGGTTGCGCCATCCGCGTGAACGGTTGATGCTCCTGGGGTGAAGAACCTTGCTCCTGGCTTGCTGCTGGCCATGCCCCAGCTGGGCGACCCGAACTTCTACCGCTCGGTCGTCTTGATGCTGGAGCACTCGGAGACGGGCTCCATGGGGCTCGTCATCAACCGGGCGGCCCCCTTGACGCTCGGTGAGCTGGCGCGCGGGCAGAGCCTGGGCATCGCCGCCGGGCGGAAGGAGTACTCCGTCTACCTGGGCGGCCCGGTGGAGCCCCAGCGGGGCTTCGTCCTCCACGACGACACGGAGCAGCGGGAGAAGCACGCGGTGCTGCCCGGCCTGTTCCTGAGCGTGACGCTGGACGCGCTGGGCCCGCTGCTGACGAATCCAAACCCGCGCCTGCGCTTCTGCCTGGGGTATGCGGGCTGGGGGCCGCGCCAGTTGGAGAGCGAGATTGCCGCCGGCTCCTGGCTCTTCACCGAGGCCTCCGCGGAGGCGGTGCTCGGGCAGGAGCCGGCAAAGCTGTGGGACACGACGCTGCGAGGCATGGGGGTGGACCCCGCCATGCTGGTGATGGGAAGGGGAATGAACTGATGCTCGACGCCGAATTCATCCGGGCCCGCATCCTGGAGGCCCTGCCGGGCTCCGAGGTGGACGTGCGGGACTACACCGGGACGGGAGACCACTACGAGGCCCGGGTGGTGAGCCCTGACTTCGCTGGGAAAGCGATGGTGCAGCAGCACCAGCTCGTGTACGCGCCACTGCAGCAGTGGCTGAAGAGCGGCGAGCTGCATGCGCTCGCGCTAAAAACCTATTCTCCCGAGCAGTGGCAGAAGCTCGGGACTCGCTAGAAGGAGCGGCACCCATGACGCCTGAACTCAAGGCCCGGTTGGAGCAGGAGACCCGGTCGCACAAGATTGTCCTCTTCATGAAGGGCAACGCCCTCTTCCCTCAGTGCGGCTTCTCCGCGCGGGCGCTGCAGGTGCTGCAGCCCCTGGGGGAGGTCCACACGGTGGACGTGCTCGCGGACCCGGAGATTCGCCAGGGCATCAAGGACTTCACCAACTGGCCCACCATCCCCCAGATTTTCATCAACGGGCAGTTCGTCGGCGGCTCCGACATCCTCATGGAGCTGGCCGAGCGCGGTGAGCTGGCCGACCTGGTCGCGGGCAAGAGCCCGGCCTAGCGGACGGGGCCTCGGGGCGTGACGGGCGAGGGGGAGACCAATTCCCCTCGCTGCGGCTAGGATGGGAGGCCGCTGCCCCGAGGAACCGCCGTGGTCACCGCTACCCGTCAGAACACCCCCGAGAATCCGGACGAAGCCTCCGCCGAGGTGCCCACCGCGGCCCCCGCCGTCGAGGCGAACGTCCCCGTCGCAGAGCGCAACGCCGCCGTCCCCCTGACGGACACCGTGTCGCCGGCCCAGGCGCCGGGCGTGGTGGTGGACCCGGAGGACCTGGTCGACACGGCGAAGACGCCTACCCTCATGGACAAGGTGCAGCAGTTCCGCGCCCGCCATGAGAAGTGGGAGATGGCCGTCTTCTTCTTCGGCGGCTTCATCTACGACGTCCTCACCATCAGCCGCATCGATGACACGCTGACGCTGGGGCAGAACTTCGGCTACCTGCTGTTCCTCACGGGGCTGCTGCTGCTGGAGCAGCGCTACCCGGACGGCGTGGAGCCGCCGAAGTTCCTGCAGAAGGTCTGGCGCTGGCGCGAGGACGGCATCCACTTCCTCTTCGGAAGCCTGCTCAGCGCGTTCATGCTGCTGCTCTTCAAGAGCACGTCGGGCGCGCTGCCCTACCTGTTCGTGGTGGGCCTCTTCGCCCTGCTGGCGGCCAACGAGCTGCCCCTGTTCCGCAAGCTGGGCCCCGTCATGCGCATGGTGCTGCTCAGCCTGTGCGTGACGATGTACTTCGTCTGCCTGCTCCCGGTGGTGCTGGGGCGCATGGGCTTCTGGGTCTTCCTGCTGGCCGTGGCCCTGGGCTGCGCGAGCATCTTCGGGGTGATGCGCCTCATCCGGCGCTGGCGGCCGGACAACCGGTACGTGCTGCGCAACGTGGCCATCCCCGGCTTCGGCGTGCAGGCCGCGCTGCTGGGGCTGTACCTGGTGGGCGTGATTCCGCCGCTGCCGGTGGCCGTGCAGTTCGCGGGCATCTACCACCAGGTGGAGCGGGTGAGCCCGGGCGTCTACCACCTGTCCTCGGTGGACTCCGGTGCCTGGTACAAGCCGTGGACGTGGGGCGGGCCGGACTTCCTGATGCAGCCGGGAGACAAGCCCTACTACTTCTTCCGCATCTTCGCGCCGAAGCACTTCCAGTCGTACAAGGTCCGCGTGCGCTGGTACTTCGACGACCCGCGGAAGGGCTGGACGACGTACGGCAACGGCTTCATGGCCACCGTCAGCAGCAACGGCACGGACGGCGGCTACCGCTATTATGCGACGACGTCCAACCTGAAGCCCGGCGCGTGGCGCGTGGTGCTGGAGACGGAGGACGGGCACGAAATCCACCGTCTCAACTTCACCGCGGGGCCGGATGCGAACCCCGGGCCCCGCGTCTTCGACGTCGCCGTGTCCACGCTCAAGGACGTGAAGCCCCTGCCTCACGCGGAGTGGCAGGAGCGGGCCGCGTCCGCGGCGGCGAAGCCGAAGTAGCGCGCCTTACTTCTTCTTGCCCTTCCGGGCGGCCTTGTCCGCCGCCCAGAGGGACTTCATCCACGCCTCCACGTCCTTCGCCTTGCGAGGGATGTCGGCGGAGAGGACCTTGCAGCCGCGCGCGGTGACGACGACGTCGTCCTCGATGCGCACGCCGATGCCGCGGTAGCGCTTGGGCACGGTGAGGTCGTCCGTCTGGAAGTAGAGGCCGGGCTCCACCGTCAGCACCATGCCCGCCTGGAGCTTCCCGTACTTGTAGGCCTCCTGCCGCGCCTGGGCGCAGTCATGCACGTCCAGGCCCAGCATGTGGCTGACGTTGTGGAGCGAGTAGCGCTTGTAGAACTGGTGCTCGTCCTTGAGCGCCTCCTCGGCGTCCTCGAGGATGCCCAGGGCCTCCAGGCCCTCCGCCAGCACGCGCATGGCGGCGCGGTTGGGCTCCATGAAGTCGTTGCCCGGCTTCACCTCGGCGAAGGCCGCGTCCTGGGCCTCCAGCACCAGCTCATAGATTTCACGCTGCTCCTTGGAGAACTTCCCGGAGATGGGCAGCGTGCGGGTGATGTCCGCGGTGTAGAGCGTCTGGCCCTCCACGCCCGCGTCCAGCAGCAGCAGGTCGCCGGGGACGAGCGGCCCGTCATTGTGGTGCCAGTGCAGGATGCACGCATGGGCGCCGGAGGCGGCGATGGTGCGGTAGCCCACGTCATTGCCCTCCACGCGGGCGCGGAGGTTGAAGATGCCCTCCACGTAGCGCTCCGTCTTCGCCGTCTTCAGGCCGCGGATGACGTCCTCGAAGCCGCGCTGCGTGGAGTCGATGGACGTCTGGAGCTCACGCAGCTCCTGCGCGTCCTTGCGCAGCCGCATCTCCGACAGCGCCTGGGCCAGCCCCTTGTCCTGGCCCTTCTCACCCGGCTCCGCCACGGCGCCGTCTACCTTGGGTGACAGGCCGCGCAGCACGCGCGTGGGGCGGCTCGCCGCGCCGCCGAGGCCGGAGAGGAAGTCCGGCAGCTCGTTGAGGCCCCGGGCCTGGTCCACGCCGTAGCGCGCCTGGCTCTCCTTCACGCCCAGGCGAGGGCCTTCCCACAGCTCTCCCTTCACGCGGTCGGTGAAGAACGTGGCGTCGGTGCGGCCCGGGTTGGGCTCCACGAAGAGCACGTCGGTGTGGCCGCCCTTCTCCTTGGGCTGGAGGACGAGCACGCAGTCCGGCTCCAGGTTGCCGGTGAGGTAGTAGAAGTCGCTGCCCGGCCGGAAGCGGAAGTTGGTGTCGTTGGCGCGCACCTTCTCGTGGCCGGTGGGGATGATGAGCGTCTCACCGGGGAACAGCTTGGAGAGCGCGCGGCGGCGGGCCTTGAAGGCGTCCGCCTGCTTGATTTTCGGGGGCAGCTTCTTCGAGCGCGGCTTCCACGACTTCATCATGAAGTCGAGCAGGGCCGGCGGCGGC